>NZ_JAUBTU010000171.1:0-4054 GCF_036705085.1 Microcoleus sp. B6-A1 | reverse complement strand
TACACCTGACAACAATGGGCCAGCTACTCTCGCCTGATTTGCTCTGAATGGTAATCTCAAACTCAAAGACGTTCATGCGTCATGTCCCCTCATTATTTCTCACAGAAAGCGGCTCCGAAGCGCACCATATAAGGGGTGGGCTTGAAATTCTTTAACTCGGTTCATAGCGCTTGCACTCCTGGTTTTCACGGGTGATAGTGGCTCCCTAATGGCAATAGTTTCAGTTGGCTTTGCGTAGATTATTAGCAGTACCGATACCATCACAAAGATGGCGATCGCTCTCACTGAGATCGACACTGGGGTTCTTTAGATAATCGCGCACCCAATCGCAATTCATTGCTAGGAGTTCATTCATTCCTGCGATTTTCCACAGGCGGGCGGTGCCATCTTTTCCAGCAGTGAGTATGAGCTTGCCATCCGGGCTGAAGGCCACGCTATTGACCTTACCTTGATGCCCTTTGAAAACCGCCAACGGCTTGCTAGACGACCTGTTCTCAAGATCCCACAGACGGGCGGTGCCGTCTTCTCCAGCAGTGACTAGGAGCTTGCTATCCCCACTAAACTCCACACTTGTGATATGACCTTGATGCCCTTTGAAAACGTTCAACGGCTTGGCTGACGGACTTTCCCACAGACGGACGGTGCCGTCTTCTTCAGCAGTGACTGCGAGCTTTCTATCGGCACTAAACTTCAGACTCCCGGCTAAGCGCTTCTTCCGTTGTATAGAAGCCAACGGCTTGCCAGACAAAATATCCCACTGGACGATACCGTATTCTCCAGTAGTGACTAAGAACTTGCTATCCAAACTAAACGCTACACTCCAAATCTTTCCGTTAGGCGATTTGAGAACTTTCAACTGCTTGCCGGAAGTGTCCCACAGGCGGGGGATGCCGTCTTCTCCTAAAGTGACTACGATCTTGCTATCCGGGCTGAATAGGGCGCTCTTGACCTTACCTTTATGCCCTTGGAGAACTTTCAACTCCGTGCCTTTTGTGTCCCACAGACGGGCGGTGCCGTCTTCTCCACCAGTGACTATGAGCTTGCCATTCCCGCTGAAATGCACACTCCCGACCTTTCCTTGATGCCCTTTGAGAACTTTCAACTCCTTGCCGGAAGTATCCCACAGACGGACTTTGCCGTCGTCTCCAGCAGTGACTAAAAGTTTGCCATCCGGGCTGAACATAGCGCTATTAACCTCACCTTGATTCATTTTAATGACGGTCAACTGCTTGCCAGAAGTGTCCCATAGGCGGACGCTGTCGTCTTTTCCAGCAGTGACTAAAAGCTTCCCATCCGGGCTGAACATAGCACTCTTGTCCTCACCTTGATTCATTTTGAGGACGAACAACGGCTTGCCTTTTGTGTCCCACAGGCGGACGCTGTCGTCTTTTCCTACAGTGACTATGAGCTTGCCGTCCCGGCTGAAGGCCACGTTATAGATATCACCTTGATGCCCTTTGAGAGTGACAAACAGTTTGCCTTTTGTGTCCCACAGGCGGGCGGTGTCCCACAGGTTGGCGGTGTTGTCTTGTGCACCACTGACAAAAAGCTTGCCATCGGGACTGAACGCCACGCTATTGATATCACCTTTATGCTTTTTGCGGACAGTCGATCGCTTACTGGAAGTGTCCCACACACGGGCATTGCCGTCTTGTTCAGCAGCGACTAAAAGCTTGCCATTCGGGCTGAACGCCACGCTATTAACCTCACCTTGAGGCTCTTTAAAAACGCCCAACTGCTTACCAGACCTGTCCCACAGGTAGGCAGTGTTGTCTTTTCCAGCAGTGACTATCAACTTGCCATCCGGGCTGAACATGACGCTATTGACCTGACCTTGATGCTTGCGGACAGCCAACGGCTTGCCAGTAGCGTCCCACAGGCGGGCGGTGCCGTCTTCTCCACCAGTGACTATGAGCTTGCCATCCTCGCTGAACATGGCGCTCTTGACTTCGCCTTGATGCCCTTCGAGAACTTTCAACTCCGTGCCTTTTGTGTCCCACAGACGGGCGGTGCCGTCTCCTCCAGCAGTGACTAAGAGCTTGCCATCCGGGCTGAACGCTATGCTATTGACCTTATCTTGATTCGTTTTGAAATCGACCAACGGCTTGCCTTTAGTGTCCCACAGGACGATGGTTGGCACCGGGCTAAATAGCCTTTCAGAGCCACTGGTAGCCAGTGTCTTGCCATCCGGGCTGAAAGCTATATTATCAACTTGCCTTTGATTGCTTTCTAAACGGTTCAGTTCCTGTCCTGCATAAATTGTCTGGGACAGCTTACCTAGCACTTGATTCCTTAACCCAGCCTCTGGCCAAAGTGTTTCCCAAAATGAATGCTTGAGTGCTTGAGCAGCCTGTAAACTTTCTATCCGTGCATCTAGTGTTTGATTGGAAGCCAAGCGGGCTTCAGCAGATTCTAAAAAACCTAGAATTTGCTGAAGTTCTGCTTTCCTCCACTGAATTCCAGCAAAAATGGCAAATCCACCCAAGACAAAAGCGGCGCTCACAGCCGCCATGAGAATACGGTGTTTGCGTTGTTCCTCTTGTTTGCGAATGCGATCGCGCAACTGGACACAAGCCAAAACATACTCCGCCTCTTCTTGATTAAGATGCACAAATTTGGGGTGCTTTAACAACACCTCAGCATCTTCTAATCGTCCCCCCTGATGTACTAAATAGCTATCTTTGCCTGGTCGATCCTTGTGATTTTGCCAATCTTCTGCAGCCTGATTAATAGTTTCTCGCAGTTGCAAATCATTGCGGTTCTGATTCAACCAATTTTGCAACGCCGGCCAGTAGCGGATTAAAGCTTCATGAGCCACTTCCACCTCTTCCTTTCCCGTAGCTTCGTTCCGACTGGTAACTACCAGCCGCACCCCTTCACCAGCCAACTGCTGCACCAACTTCCTTGTTGCTGCTAGATCATCGCCTGTTGGCACCAAATCCTCTAACTCCACCCTGCGGCGCGTGTCCCGTCGCTTCTCCCCTACTACAGCACTCGCATCCAAGCGAGTTAAGCGCAAGAAAATATTCCGAACTTGCTCTTGCTCAGCAACTGACAAGCTATTGTAGAAATCATCGGCAGTCTTAGCGATCGCCTTTTGGACTCTACCGATCGCTTGATACTCCTCATCGCACAACCACCGTCCCCGCCGTCGCTTCCACAGTTCCTGCAACGCATATTGCAGCAGCGGCATTGCCCCTGGCTCCCCTTGCACGTCATTGAGAATCGAGTGGCTCAAGCCAGATTCAAAGCGCAGTCCTGCACTATCTGCCTGCATCTTCATGGCTGTAATCAGTTCCGCAGGTTCCATCGGCCCAACCAATTTTTGTCGAGTTTCAATCCGCTTTCTCAGTTCGGGGTAGAAGGTACACTCTCCCAAAAAATCTGCCCGCATCGTGATTACAACTTTCCGTTGTTCGGCAACATTTAATAACTTTTTAATGAAGGCTTGCCGATTGTCTTTATCGTCACAGAGGGTAAAAAGTTCCTCAAATTGGTCTACTACTAATATTGAATGTTGCTCTAATAGCTTCGATAATCTTTCTAATCGTCTTTCTAGCTGCTTCAGAGGCTCTTTTCCAGGCGTCATGTAAGCCCACTGGAGGCTTAGCTCCTCCTCTTTAAGCTTAGGAATCAGTCCTGCTAGCACTACCGATGACTTACCACTACCCGAAGTGCCAATTACGGCTAAGAAATTGTCCTTCGCCAGTTCCTTTTGTAAGTCTTTAATCAGCTCATCGCGCCCAAAAAAGAACTTGTGGTATTTTTTATCCGCGAAGGAAGACAGACCTGGGAACGGGCACTGGGCCTTGTATTCTGGTGGTTGCTTACCCAAGGCTGCCAGAGCATCGAAACTCAGGTCGAGCAGTTGCTCGCAGAGGTTGTTGAGTTCTACTATTGCCTGCTGGCGCTGTTCGCGGGCGGTGCGTGACTCGGCTCCGCGTGTATTTTTCAGCGTCTCTACCTGCGTTTTAAACCTCTGCTTGAGTACGTCCGCATTAGGGGCGCGTTCTACGAGGAGTTTGCTCAGCTTTTCCATACCATACTCGATTTC
>NZ_JAUBTU010000030.1:0-77320 GCF_036705085.1 Microcoleus sp. B6-A1 | reverse complement strand
CAGAAGGAGTCAAGCTATTTACTTCTATGCTTCAAATTTTTGACGCCACACCCGATTTAGACGGATTTAATTTAAGTAGCAAAACAAATAAAAGTCAATTTACAAAAAAAGCCGATACTACTACAGTATTAGGCAAGAAAGTTAAATTAGATTCTGAGCGTCCTGTAATTGATTGTTACTTTTACTCTGCCGTTTTGCAATTGCCACTCTTGAAAAAGCCTATTCCATTAGTTACGCGAAATGTAATAGTTTACAAATAAATTGCTTGTTTTAATGAAGGAAACACTAATTTTTATGGTGTTTATTTGGCATTTTACTTACGGAACTACAGTCGGAGCTACAGTGGAAAAGTAACTTTAGGTTAAAAATGCTTGTCACTATTCTGTCTAAAAGAGTAGACTAGAATAAAAGTAGCAAGCTTATTAGAAAGTTCATGACTCAGAATACTGAAGTTAGTATCGGCGGTGATGTTATTACTGGCAACGTCAGGTTGCAAACCGAGGTTAACGAATTTACTAAAAATTATCTAAGGATTGAAGCAATACGACAAAACGTAACAATGGGGCAGTTACTAGACAAAATTATAAAACGGTTGTGTGAGGAAAGCGAACTGCAAGCGTATCAGAAAGCAACTCTTAATTGATACGGCAAATTTTTTAAATTTAACCTCGACTTTATCAGGGTTTTAGTTATTTTAATTTGGAGGTTTATTTGATACGAGCGATTGCTTACTGCCGGGTATCGACAGACGATCAGAATTGCGATCGGCAAGAACGGGATTTAAGAGAGTTTGCTTATCGCGCTGGCTATGAAATTACCGAAGTAGTTCGCGAGACTGCCAGCGGCGCAAAAGCCGATCGCCCGGAGCGAAAAAAAATCATGGCGGCGGCACAAGCTCGGAAAATGTCGGCGGTGCTCGTAACCGAAGCTAGCCGATGGAGTCGGAGTACGATGGATTTGCTCGGCACGCTGCAAGATTTGAACGCCTGGGGGATTAGCTTAGTCACTTTATCGGGGATTAGCTTAGACCTCAACACACCCCAGGGTAAGTTGATGGCGGCTATACTTTCGGCAATTGCTGAGTTTGAACGCGACTTGATTCGGGAGCGGGTAAAGTCGGGCATTGCATCTGCAAAGGCTAAAGGCCGAAAATTTGGACGACCGCGATTATCCGAAAGTGCGATCGTCCTTGTGCATCAATTGCGGACACAAGGCAAAAGCTATTCACAGATTGCAACACTTTCTGGAGTTAGTCGCACTAAAGTAGCGACACTTTGTCGCCAAAATTCTAATTAAGAAATTAATCAAATGACACAACATCAGTTAATTTTTACAATGGGTTTAGCTCAATCTTCAGAGCTAATTTATGGAAATTTGCAGCTAGTTTACCCAGACGGTCGGGCGATCGACTATGTAGCTACTTCTGGCTGCGCGGATTATCAGCGACCCGGTGATCAATGGGTAAGGGGGAAAGGGCCTATTCCTGCGGGCGAGTATGAAATACCCAGCGAGCCGTATTATCTCGAAACTCGCGGTGTAGAGGGCGATTTTTTCCATATCACGCCCGACCCGGTAGTGTCTGAGCATGGCAATGGCATCCGTGCTGAACTAGGGCTGCACTTTGATGCCAATTATCCCGGTAGCGCGGGGTGTGTAGTTTTGCGAAACTGGGAAGGCTGGCGGCGTTTTTGCGATCGAATGGCATCGATCGCAGAATTGGGCGTAAAATCTTTGTCGCTGACTGTAAAGTATTGAAACAAGCGCTATATGTGGTGTTGATGCAGCTTCCTTGCCACACTACATATAGTTTTAATCCCTAATAGGGTTTTATGTGGGGTAGTCTCAAAGTAGAATTATGCAGTTTTTACGGTTTCAATCCCTGGTAGGGATGGGGGAGGCTAGCATCCCGCGTGCTGTGTGCAGCGCTTGTTGCTAGCCACCAAAATAATATCATTTATCGTTGGGGATTCAATCTAGATATTTTCCCGGTTGTTTTAAAGAACAAAATATGAATGTCCCTGTTGTCAGAAAGTAGGTAATAGAAGACCTCGGGGTCAGAGAGCTAATTTCTCCCTATAGTTGTCATCTTTCTTCTGGGCGAGTGACTCCCGCTCCAGCGCTTTACGAGCGCGAAAGCGGTAGGATGAAACGGGGGGAAGGGATACGGCTGTATAATCGATCGCCTCTGGTTGTGTTTGTGAACCGGGTTGTTGATGGAAACTAAGCAATTCCACTCCCATTGCTGGGGTGAAGTTAGCACGCGCCTTTGTTTTCTGAGCTGATTCGCCTAATGGCACGTCCTTAACCCAAATAAAAATGTTTAACCCTTAACGACAGAACAGGGGACTAGCTACGCATCCGCTTGGTGTCATTACTCAAAAAACCTAGACATCAAAGGTCTCAGGCTGGTCAACTGAAAATGAAGTTTTAGGCCCCAAGCCCACTCACTTCCGTGCTGGGTCGTTGACTACTTTCAACAATCTTATTCCAGTATAATATTAATATATAATTTGTTAACTTGTACTTAACACTATCCGGGTAAATGAGCAATCCAACTCAACTCACCCCCGATTTCACGATCGGACATCTGCCGTGTCACGACTTCCAAGTGAGCGCTGCAACTCTAGGACAGGTAGTGGCTGAAAGATTTGAGCAAGAACCAGACCTGCCGGGAGTCATTATTACTCATGAATCACAGGTATTGGGCATGATTTCTCGCGTCAAATTTCGAGAGCAAATGAGTTTTCCCGATCGCGTAGAGCTTTACGGATCACACCCGATTCGAGCCTTGTTAGATTTTATTAGAATTCCGCCTTTGCTGCTTTCGGAAAACTGGAAAGTTGACGATGCTGTCCAAGCCTCTTTCAACAGGCACAAAGACTTGATTTATGAACCCATTATTGTGGTAATGGAAAACCAAAACCACCGCCTTTTGGACGTTCATACTCTGGTGATTGCCCAGTCGAAGCTGTTAGCGCAAGCTAACAAAGTTATCCAAAAATATCGAATAGAAAGACACAAGTATTTGGCACTACTTCAACAAGAACAGGCTAATGTTCACGAATGTAAGGAGCTTTTAAAAATCCAACAACGTCAAACAGAAAAGTTGCAGATTAATCCCAGTTCCCAGCAAATGGCACTGGTTAAACAAGCTGAAGAAATTGCTCAAATGAATCAGCGATTTGTGAGGATTGCGAAACTGATTTCTTCCGAAGGTCGCCAAGCATTTCAAGCTACTTTTCAAGGTGCTAATTCTATTTGCAACAATACAGATAAAATTTTGGGCGTGGGCAAAGCAATAGCTAATGATTTAGAAACGGTTAACCGCACTTCCCGAACCATCCGGGAGGCGATCGAACAAGTCAGGCATTTAGCAGTACAGGTGGCTGTAGTTACCAATCAAATGGGAAGTCAGCCCAGCGGTCTGAGCAAAGTGAGTCTAGAAATTGGCAGACTGGCAAGTAAAACTTTTGAATTGGGGACTCAAATGGAGCAAATTGCCAGCCGGTTTAAACTTCGAGTTCACGAACTCACGGAGGCAGCAAGAGCGGGTGCTAATGTGGCTAAATCCGTGACTATCAAGATCGATCGCGCAGAAATGGCCCTGTTAGAGTTGGAGGAATTAATAGCGGAAAAAGATTTCACTTCACAGACCGTTATCAAAGAACCTTTGGGAGTTATAAACAGTGTTACCGCTGATTCTTTAGTTAAAGAGATAGAACAGGCTGAAGTCGCGGTTTCCGAGTTGGAAGACTTGGTTAAGCATCAAGATTCATCGCAATATCTGATTCAAAAAATTCAGCAGGCGCTGAAGTCCAAAAAGCCCTAAGATTCCAGGAATAATCCGGTAAAACATAGGGAGAGGTTAAAAAAAACAAATAATAATTTACCCTTTCACTATTTCCCGAATACTATTTGTTAGACTTAGGGTGGGAAAAATTAAAATTAACTAGGATTAAGCCTATTTAACCATCCCAATAATTCGATAACAAGTCACAAATAGAGCTTAAATAACAGGTTACGCTTATGAAAATTCTCCTGGTAGAAGATGACACAGTTACAGTCAGTTTGCTGACTCAAGCGCTGAACTCTCACAATTACAATGTGAATGCGGCTGCCGACGGTGAAACAGCGTTGCATTTGGTGCAGGCATACGATTACGACCTGATTGTTTTGGATGTGCTGATTCCTAAACTCGACGGCATTAGTTTGTGTCGGAAATTGCGATCGTCCGGCTGCCAAATGCCGATTTTACTGCTGACAGCGCTAGATAGCAGCAACGATCGAGTCCAAGGTTTAGAGGCGGGTGCAGACGATTATGTGGTCAAACCCTTTAATCTCGAAGAATTAATCGCTCGAATTCGGGCTTTGCTGCGCCGGGGTAAGACAACTTTGTCGAGTACAAATTTGACCTGGGAAAAACTGCAAGTCAACCCGGACACTACGGAAGTAACTTATGCCGAAAAAGTGCTGCACTTGACTCCCAAAGAGTACAATTTGCTAGAACTTTTCCTGAGAAATCCCCGGCGCATTTTCAGTCGCAGCGCCATCCTCGATCGCATTTGGTCGGCCGGCGAATTTCCTCAAGAAGAAGCCGTTACCGCTCACATCAAGGGGCTGCGGCAGAAGCTGAAAGCAGCCGGGATGACCGTAGATTTAGTGGAAACTGTGTACGGATTGGGCTATCGCCTCAAAAGTCTGCCGGAGGAGATAGAGAGCCAACAAGTTGGGCAGGCAACGGCAGAAACTGCTAAAACTCAAGAGACTTTATCTACTGAATCCAGCGGGTCGATCCAGGAATTAAACAAAGACGAGCGCCGTCTCAAAGTCTTGAATGCGATTGCCCAAATGCGGGAAAATTTAAAAGCTAATTTTATAGAAAAGGTGGCGATATTCGATCGCGCGATCGCTCAACTGAAAAACGGAAGCTTGGAGGGCGAACTGCGCGAGGAAGCCCAGACTCAAGCTCACAAATTAGTCGGTTCTTTGGGAACATTAGGGCTGCCGAATGGTTCGGAAGTGGCGCGCCAGATCGAACATTTGTTGAAGGCTGAAAACATCTTGAAACCGGGGACGGCTCAGCAGATTGAGGGATTTCTGCATAAGCTAAAACAGATATTCGATCGCCCGTCGCCCGAACCAGAAGGCGATTTGGTTCCTGCGGTTTCCCAAAAGCGCCGAATGCTGATTGTTGATGATGATACTTTTGGGAGCGATCGACTGAAAACAGTAGCATCCGGTTCCGGCTTCCAGATAGAAGTCGCCAACTCTCCGCAAGCGGCAAGAAATGCGATTTCTCAACAGCCTCCCGACGCGATTTTGCTGGATTTGACATTTTCCAGATCTCAGGAAAACGGACTTTCTCTCTTAGCCGAACTCCTCCGTGAAAAGCCCGAAATTCCGGTGATGGTTTTTAGCGAGTACAATCAATTGAGCGATCGAATAGAAGTTGCTCGTTTGGGAGCTTCGGGCTTTTTACACAAATCTATACCCCCAGCAGATATACTCAAAGCAGTCGCCCAATTAATCGACCAGACTGGCCCTGCTGAAGCTAAAGTTATGGTGGTAGACGATGACGTGCATCTATTGGCTGTACTGCAAGTGATTCTACAACCTTGGGGATTTCAAGTAACAACATTGGACGATCCCGAAAAGTTCTGGGAGGTACTCGAAACGACTTGTCCGGATTTGCTAATTTTAGATGTGGAGATGCCCGGTTACAGCGGTATCGAGCTGTGTTTGGCAGTTCGCAACGATTTGCGCTGGAGCAAGCTCCCCGTGCTATTTTTGACAGCTCATTCCGAATCGGAAATAGTGCGCCAAATGTTTGTCGCAGGTGCTGACGACTACGTGAACAAGCCGATCGTGAAACCGGAATTAATTGCTCGCCTCCTGAATCGTTTGGAGCGGACTCAACTCAGAAACAGACTGGCTCAGGCACAGCGCTAATCCCATTTTAGATTTAAAAAATTAAAGAATTAAAGAATTGAAGAACTGGGAATGACTGATAAGATATGGGTTTCGATCACGTACCTACAGTTGTATTCTTTTTTTAAAATGGGATAACTAGGAGCAAATATGCAGTGCGTGTCCGAAACAAATCAGGAAGCCTTAGCCAAGACGTGGGATTGTTAGATTGTGTGATTCCGACGCGGTGCTGTTGATTGATGCTTGCCCGCTGATCAAGAACACAGGCTAATTTAGAGAAGTATTAATCAGATGAAAGCAATGCTATTGCCCTCAGACACAGGCACTCTCAATAACAGCGACTGCGAACTAATTTACGCCCCGGGTTCGATTCAACCTCACGGCATCCTTTTGGTGCTGGAATCTCCGGCGTTGAAAATTTTGCAAGTTAGCAACAATACTTTTGAGGCGATGGGACTTTACCCCGAACAACTTTTGGATAAATTTTTAGAGGAATTTGTCGAGACTGAGGAAATTGAGGCTATTGAAAAAGCTTTATTTGAAAAAGACCAACAACGTAACGGTATCAGATTATCATTCAAAAGTCAAGACCGCCAGTCTTTTTTTGAGGGGACGCTACATCAATCACATTCCGCATTAATTGTTGAACTAGAGTCGGTTGTTTCCCCAAAAACGAGCGATTGTTTCAATTGTTATAATTTAGTCCAAGAGCCGATCGACAAAATCCACAAAACACCAAACCTGCAAGTGCTGTGTCAGACAGCAGTTGCAGAAGTGCGGAGGATGATCGGTTTCGATCGGGCGATCGTCTATCAATTTGATGCCACCGGGGCGGGGGAAGTTGTCGCCGAAGACAAAGTAGAAAGTTTGGCTCCTTTATTGGGACTGCACTATCCGGCTACCGATATCCCCCCCCTGGCTAGAAACCTGTTCAGCATGAATTTAATTCGGTTTATTCCCGATATTAACTGTCAGCCTGTAGAACTAATTCCTCACTGCAATCCGCTGACTGGTCGCCCCCTGGATATGGCCTGTTCTTTGTTGAGAACAGTTTCGCCTTGCCACGTTCAATATCTCAAAAATATGAACGTTGCCGCTAGCATGACCTTGACATTAATCAAAGATCAAAAACTCTGGGGATTGATCGCCTGTCACCACCCAACACGAAAGTATGTCAGCTACGAAACAAGAAAGGCTGGCGAACTGCTAGCCAAGTTTGTGAATCTAGAACTCAGCTACAAACAAGATAGCGAAGACCGGGAATATGCAATTTATTTAAAAGCGCTTTGCCAAAAATTTATCAGGGAAATTTCGGAAAAAAACGGCTTTGTAGAAAGTTTACTAACATACCGAGATGAATTGCTAACCTTAGTGGGCGCTACCGGTGGAGTGGTGTGTACCAAGGAAAATTTAACAACCATCGGCCAAACCCCGGAATTGGTAGACATCGAAAACTTAATTACTTGGATAAAAACTCAAATAAATAATGATATTTTTCATACAAATTCTCTCTCAAAACTGTATCCGCCCGCCGAGAAGTTTCAAGAAGTTGCTAGCGGTTTGCTGGTGCTTGCCATGTCCGAGATGCAAAATTATTACATTTTGTGGTTCCGTCCCGAAGCAATTCAAACTGTCAACTGGGCAGGTCCACCAGAGGGGCAGATTGAACTTCAACCGGATGGCAGCCGATTGATCTCACCTCGCATTTCCTTTGAGTTGTGGCAAGAAACTGTGAGGTCCAAATCTTTGCCTTGGCAGCCGTGCGAAATCGAAATAGCCCGAGAACTTCGAGTGGCGATTACTAGCATGGAGTTGCGGAAAAAAAATCAGCAGCTTAGCTTAGCTTTGTCGGCTACCAAAATCGGATTTTGGGACTGGGACTTGCAGAAAAATCGCATTGTTTGGTCGAGGGAACACGAAGAGTTGTATGGGTTGGCACCGGGAACTTTTGGCGGAACTTATCAAAGTTTTGCAGCTTGCATTCACCCAGAAGATTTAAACAGTATTCAGAATGCTATGAATCAGGCGATCGCCCAGCGAGGAGATGTCTGTAACGAATACCGCGTGGTTTGGCCCGACAGCAGCATTCACTGGATGGAGGGGAAGGGTAAGTTTTTTTACAACGAAGCCGGCGATGCAGTGCGGATGGTGGGGACTGTTACAGAAATTACCGATCGCAAAGCTAGAGAATTACAGTTGCGCCTGTTGGAATCAGCAGTCACCACCACTAACGACGCCGTGTTAATTACCGAAGCTGAACCGATTGAGGAACCGGGCCCGCGAATTCTTTATGTCAACCCAGCTTTCACGCGGATGACCGGCTATACGCTAGAAGAAGTTGTGGGCAAAACGCCGCGCATCTTGCAAGGAGAAAAAACAGACCGCGCCAGTCTCCATCGAGTTCGGACAGCTTTGAAAACCTGGCAGCCGGTGCGGGTTGACTCGATCAATTACCGCAAAGACGGGACGGAATTTTGGGTAGAAATGAGCATTGTACCCATAGCGGACAAAAATGGTGAGTTTACCCACTGGGTAGCAGTGCACCGGGATATTAGCGATCGCAAACTTGCTGAAGCCGCCCTCCAACAGCTCAACGAACGGTTAGAAATACGAGTTTTGCAGCGAACCAGAGAACTAGAAAGTTCTCAAGCAGAACTCCGGGAAAGCGAAGCTTTATTTCGATCACTGAGCGAGAGTTCCCCCGTGGGCATTTTCAAAATCGATACTGAAGGGAAATGTACTTATACAAATCCTCGCTGTCAAGCAATTGGCAACTTCACACCAGCAGCAGCTTTAGGAAACGGCTGGATGCGGTTTGTTCACCGCAAAGACCTCAAACTAATTCTGTCTAAGTGGTCCCAATCGCAATCGCTAGATGGGGAATTTTCCTGCGAATTCCGCCACATCCAGCGAGACGGAACCATCCGGTTTTGTCGGCTTAAAACAGCTCCGATTTTTTCGGACAGAGCTCAACTGATTGGTCACGTCGGCACAGTCACAGATATCACAGAAAGTCGGGCAATTGAAAAAATGAAAAATGAGTTTATTTCGATTGTCAGCCACGAACTGCGAACGCCGCTGGCCTCGATTCGCGGTTCTTTAGGTTTGCTGGCGGCTGGGGTACTGAAAAATAAACCGGAAACTGCCAAACAGATGTTAGAAATCGCTTCGAGCGATACCGAACGGTTAGTGCGTTTGGTAAACGATATTCTCGACTTAGAGCGGCTCGATTCGAGCCAAGTTATCCTCGTCAAGCAGTGGTGCGATGCCCAGGTTTTGATGCGGAAGTCTGCAGAAGCTGTACTTTCTTTGGCTGCTGAAAATAACATTGATTTGTCGATTTTGCCCGAAACAGCAAAAATTTGGGCTGACCCCGACAGAATCGTTCAACTGCTGGTAAATTTGTTGAGCAATGCAATTAAATTCTCCGCTCCAGGGAGTACAGTAACTCTCAGGGTTGAAGATTTGGGCGATTCCCTACAGGATAGCTACGCTTCACGGGTTTTATTTGAAGTCAAAGATCGAGGGCGGGGGATTCCTGCAGATAAACTAGAAACTATCTTTGGACGGTTTCAACAGGTCGATGCTTCTGACTCCCGCCAAAAAGGAGGTACGGGTTTGGGTTTGGCTATCTGTCGCAGCATCGTACAGCAGCACGGGGGCAGAATTTGGGTCGAAAGTGTTGTCTCACAAGGCTGCAGTTTCTATTTCACAGTGCCTGCACCGTTGGAAGGCGAGGGGGGAAAAAGTTTGGAGTTTTGAGATTGCTTTGATAATATCTCGCGACAGCTCAACTTGCTGGCAACCCACGCGGGTAGGATGATTTTGGGAGGCTGATAGGTCGATTTTTCTGTTCAGGGTTTAAGTAGGTGAGCGGCAAAATATAGCAAACGCGCCCGATGATTAGGACGTTTTTAAGTGCTGAAACTCTTAATTTTATTGCTTCTTCCTTTTGCTATATCTGTGAAGAAACCCGGTTGATGAGGCAGCGTGCGTAAGTTTTTTTTCGGTTTACCATGATTAATTTAAAATTTGAGTTTTAATTATGTCAGCAAAGCGTATTCTGGTCATCGATGATGAAAAAAACCTCTGCAGCGTGATTCAGGCTTGTCTGGAACATTTAGGCGGCTGGTTTGTACTAAGCGCGCCCGACGGCAGCCAAGGATTACTGTTAGCTGAAACTCAACTTCCTGACGCTATTCTGCTAGATGTGATGATGCCGGATATGGACGGACTTACTCTGTTTGGTTTGCTACAAAACAATGCGGCGACTCGGGGGATTCCGGTGATTTTCCTGACGGCTAAGGTGCAGGCGATGGATTTGAGCGAATTTGCTGATTTGGGGGTAGCGGGGGTGATTGCCAAGCCTTTCGATCCTTTGAGTTTGGCACAGCAAGTGGCGGAGATTCTGGGTTGGGAACCGTTGCTGTAAACTCGGGTAAAATGCGATCGCAGATAGCAGATCAAACTCGGCAGTTGAAACCGCTACTAGACAAACAAAGTCGGCCCAGCCCGACGGCAGAATCAAGGGGGCATTAAAGCCGGATGACGATCGAAAATCCGCTTTCTCATTCCCTTGATAATTGCGAAAATCACGCACTTATGTTACTAAACCGGGTTTATGCGTCCAGGAAAGTTCTAGTTTTTCCTGCTATTTTCAGAATTTCCTCATTTTTTTGATTTAGCTTTGAGATCGATCGGTGATTGGTTAATTTAAACTCTGATTCCCTAGAAGTTCTAGAGATGATCTCAGGGAGTCGGGGTTTTTTGTTACCTGCAAAGCCGATCGGCTATTACCATATTTACAGCCCGAATAACTCCTCCAGAAGTTACACAGATTTGCCTCAAGAACGGTTTTTTTTAACCAGGGATCACAGATGCAGCGAAGTTTTTTGCTTAAAAACCAGGTTTCAGCCTGCTAATCCAAGATTTACGCAGAGTTCCGTCAGAAACCGGGTTTTTTAACCCAGGAGTACAGATGCAGCGAAGTTTTTGGCTAAAAAACCCGGTTTTTGCCTAACTGTTGTAATCCCTGCTTCGGCAAAAGTATATTTATCAAAAAAAATGATGGTCTTCATAATTTCCTCATATTTTTTAGATAAAGTTTACTTCTAGCTCTGGATCTCAAGGTCGATCGCACTCTCAGCACCATTCCGCTGCCAAAGAGTGAATCTGTTGTCAGGAGAGTTCGGGAAAGTGACGGTACTTTCTATTAACGGGTGCCACAGCACAACCAACCTAAATAAGTCAGGATCTAGGCCTTGCATACCAAACAAACCGGGTTTTTAAACCGGGAAAAACGGGGTTTCTGTGACAGACATCTAAGTTTTGGCAGGATAACTCAATGCTAAAAAAATTAATAACTGAGGATGTGATTCGCGGTCTCGAGTAACACCAAAAAAATAAGTCGGTCGTTTGATCAAGAGCCAAACTCGTAATTGCCACTAACAGGCAAAGCCAAGTCTCAGTAAGTTTTTCTAAGAGTGTGGAGATTTTTTAAATGTCTGATCAGCTATCTTATAAAGGTAACAACCAGATTCTGTGCTATTACGCAAATGTTACCAACCTAGTTCAGGTGGTTCGGATTGGGAACATTCCTAATTGGTACTTTGAAAGAGTGATGTTTCCGGGACAGCGACTGATGTTTGAAGCTGCTGCAGAAGCAGTCTTAGAAATTCACACGGGTACGGTGGCAAGTGCTATTTTATCGGACAAGATTCCCTGCTACGTGCTGCGGGTTATAGAAGAGGTAAGTTCCGAGTTTGAGCTGGTGATGACCGAAAAACAATTGGTGGTATTAGCCGGTTAAAATTCATGAGAAATCAGACCAGATCGAGAACGGGCACAAAAATATTAGTTAACGAGTCTTTGGGGACAGGGAAAATGCAGAAAAATCTTGTCAATATTACCTTAGCTGTAGTAACAGAGGAAGTAGAAATTATCTTGGAGTCTTATCCGAAGCACCCCTACCAACAAGCTTTTTCGCCTTCGGGATTGCGACAGGATTTAATTGCTTATGTGCTCGGCCGAGTTCCTAATAGATATACTGCGATCGACTCCGGCGAATCTGTGTCAAACCAAACAGTTCAGGTTCGCTGTTCTTCAGAGCAATTGCTGCACATAGAAAATTTGATTCATACTGGCATTCGCGAAGTGCTCCACAGCTATCAGAAGATAGATTACCGCCTTCTTGAAGAAGTTAAATTCGATTCCAGAGTTGCTAGTTGGTTGTGATAGTTTGTTGCAAATGAGGGAGACGCCGAGATTCTCGGCCCTCTCGGTTGGGCGAGGTGGAATTGTTTACTGACCGAAAGCATCCAGGATACAAGCCCCCGGATTCATTCCGAAAGCAGACTCAGGACCCAGGGAGCATCTCACTTATGCAGCCCTCCGCTAGAAATTGGAGCCAGGAGTCAGGAGTCAGGAGTCAGGAGGAAAGAAGAAGAAGGAAGAAGGAAGAAGGAAGGAGGAAGAAGGAAGGAGGAAGAAGGAAGGAGGAAGAAGGAAGGAGCCATAATAAGTGTTTTTACAAATATGAGATGCTCCCAGGACCCAGAAATAAAAAACCTGTATCCGATAAAGGCGCCCACGAATTGATCTCGCGCAAGTCAATGCTTAAATCTAAAATCTAAAATCTAAAATCTAAAATCGATTGACTTGATGGTTCAAGACTTTTCGTAGTCGCAACAGCAGTTGCAGGGGCCATTGGGATTGACAGCACAGCGCAGAATTTCCGATCGAGCATTAAAGCGACAGCTAGCATCTCCGATAACCCAAATGCCGCTTACAAATGTTCTTTCCGTCGGCGGTGTGGCAGACTGCACGTACAGGGCAATTTTTTGCAGTCGGTAGCGGCCGGATTTGAGCTGATAGCGGTGGTGGCGTTCCAAAACAGCGTAGGTTTGTCCCTCTAAATCTACATAGTTCCCCGGTTGTGGCGTCCAATCCAGCCGCAGGCTACCTAAATATTGGCGGGGGTGAGAGAGAATCACCTCTACGGGTAAAGTATTTTGTTCCATGTGGCGGTGCGTTGGCGAACTGAACTAAAGGGGCAAATAGTTAACTCAACCTACATCTTGTTCATCTAGAAAGATAAGTTTTTATAGAGAGAGTAATTTAGGTTTAGGCGCTAAACTTAACTATAGAACCTTTGGCGATCGAGGGATAGCCGACTCCCTCCACTACGTTGGGCCTCACATCTTGCACCATTCTCAATTAGCCTTTTCTGAACAGGCTTTCCGGCCTGTTCCACAAGAAAATTTATCTTTTGTGGAACAGGCCGGAAAGCCTGTTCTTGAGAATGGTGCAAGATGTGAGTTCCACCCGACACGCTAGGAAATAAACTTCAACTCGCTTGAGGTAACTAAAGTTAAGTTCGATTAGGTTTGATAAAGCAGTACACGCTGATGGTATCGCAACTCGCAGGTTCGATCGATACGCGGTGGAGATTCCTCAACAGATTTTAACAACGGTTTGCAGGACTTGGGGTGCTTCGGGTGCGTTTGTACTGAGGACTTCACTGCTCACTACAAACCAAAGGGAATTTTTGGCAATCAAAATTCCCAAAAATATGCCATTCCTTCCATGATTCCCCAAGCGCAAGCAGAACCAGCTAAATAATGATTTTCAGTGCCGCATTCCTGATGCCATTCTAAGAGTTCTGACAGAGCATTAGCGACAATTACTCCCCGGACATCCTGTTCAAACATACTGATATCATTGCCAGAATCACCGCAAACTAATGTTGCCTCAGATGGAATTTGTAGGCGCTTTTGTAAATAAGTAAGGGCATTGCCTTTATTGCTAGTTTGTGGTAAAATATCTACATTACTATTGCTGCTAAAAATGATTTGAGCTGGCAGTCGCGATTCAGTTAACTTTTGCTGCAAAGCCTTGATTGTCGAGCTATTTTCTGCTGCTGGTTCCAGACTATAACTGATTTTCCAAGGATTTTGTTCTTTTGGGGATTGGGGTTTAAGCTGGGAAAACTGCTGAGCTAAAGAGGCGATCGCCATTTTATCCCAGCCTTGAGAAAGATATTCCGCCCAATCTAAATCGAGGATGCTGTCTTTGTAAATTTCGCTGCCTACACCTGCGATCAAATAGTCGGGTGCTAGCAGTTGCTTTTGGGCAATTAATTCGCAAGTTGAAGCATGAGAACGCCCGGTAGCGTAAACCAAACAAATTTGCGATCGCAGTGATTGCAAGCGCTGGTTTAAAACTTGAGTTGCTTCGTCATCTCCGACTAGCGTGTTGTCTAAATCTGTAACTAATAAAAACTTCATTTTGGGAATTAGTCAGTAGTCAGTAGTCATCCGTGATTAGTGATCGGGAATCGAGCGCTTCCTAAAATTATTTTAACTATTTATAAGAATTTGTTAAACCAAACACATTTATAAGCAAGCTTATCGGTTAACATTGGCCAGATTTAATTTTCAATAAGTGGTGTGAGTGGTATGGCGAATAATTCAACCTCCGTTAAAGCTTTTTGGCTGTCTTTCTTGATTTCTGGTGCGGCAGTGCCTTTGGGGCCGATCTCCGCAACAGCTCAAATCCAGGATACCTCAACTCCTGAAGTTGCGCTAGAAGCGAGTGCTGTCCCTAGGGCTACCCCAGACGCAGCGCTGGCAGCAGGTAAGATTGAGATACCGCAGTTAGGGGCGATTACCGCAGAGACTAACTCCGCAGTCGATCGTGCTTTAGCCGACACAGATGCAGCATGGGTGAATCGCGCTTTACCTGCAACAGATGCAGCAGTCGATCGCGCTTTACCCAAACAAGATATAGCAACAGTCGATCGTGCTTTACCTCAAACAGATGCAGCAACAGTCGATCGTACTTTACCCGAAACAGATGCAGCAGTCGATCGCGCTTTACCCGACACAGATGCAGCAACAGTCGATCGCGCTTTACCTCAAACAGATATAGCATGGGTGAATCGCGCTTTACCCGAAACAGATGCAAAAGTCGATCGTGCAACAACAACCCCAGAAATAACGGAGGCAATTAGCGAATTGCCTCCACAGAAGTTAGAAATTGCAAACTCTCCTCAGTCTCAACAAGTTGCTGAAGCCAGCAAAGTTGCCGACATCAGCAGCGAGACGGGCACTGCTGATGACCTCAGCATACAAGAAGACGCAGCACAAGTCACTTCTGTTTCCCAACTCTCCGACGTGCGGCCGACAGATTGGGCTTTTCAAGCCTTGCAATCCCTAGTAGAAAGATACGGCTGCATTGCGGGATATCCAGACGGCACATTCCGAGGCAATCGAGCAATGACTCGGTATGAATTTGCCGCCGGATTAAACGCTTGCTTAGACCAAATTACCAAACAACTTGGCGGTTCTACTGGTAATTTAGTTAAGCGAGAAGATTTACTGGCTTTGCAAAGATTGCAAGAAGAATTTGCGGCAGAATTAGCTACATTGCGCGGTAGAGTAGATGCTTTAGAAGCCCGCACTGCCGAATTGGAAGCCAACCAATTTTCAACTACGACTAAACTAAACGCATTTGCTTGGTTTAACCTGAGTGGAGCTTTTGCGGGCGAGGGAGTCAGAGTTGAAGCAACAAATGGAAATGCTGCTCCGCTCGATCGAGTACCCGGACGCGATCCTGTCACGAACAGACCAATTGTGCAGAAAGTGGAGGACCCAGAAATTACTTTCAGCCACTTAATTTGGTTAACCCTCACTACTTCTTTTACAGGGAAAGACCAATTGGTTACACAGCTAGCTGTAGGTAACGGAAATTCACCAGCCAATCAGTATACTTCTCCGGGTCTTTTTAATACCTTTGGCACTCCTTTTCTCGACCAGACTGCTGGGGTGAATCCCAATGAAGTTATCCTGCGAGAACTTTATTATCAGTTCCCGGTTAGCAACAGCTTGCAATTAGTAATCGGGCCGAGAATTAATTTCTACCGCTACTTTGACAACAATAACTTTAGCTTTTTCGTAGACGGTGCGAGCAGTTTTAATTCTAACAATAGCACTTTGTTAACTGCTACCAAACGCGGCGCAGGTGCTTTGGCTTTGTGGGATATCAGCCGCCGATTGAAACTGCGTTTAGGCTATTTGGGCGAGAGTATGGAATTTTTGCCCACTCCGGTGTTTAATTCCGCTTCCAATCCGTCTCAAGGCTTGTTTGGTGGGACAAATACGAGTACCGCCGAACTAACATTCAGTCCGAGCGATCGGGCAAATTTGCGGTTTTTGTACAGCCGTTCCAACATCCAGCAAATTGGCGGGCTAATCGGAGCACCGAATGGCAGGCCGATTAACGGTTTGGCAGATGACGGTTTCGGTGGCCGTCTGGGCAATGCTACTGCCAATACTTATAGCTTTAATTTCGATTGGTCGCTCAGCCGCCGTTTCGGTCTTTTCGGCCGCTACGGCTACGCCGAAACCAATATATTTCCCAAGACTGACAGACCCGACGGCACGATCAAAACTCAATCTTATATGTTAGGATTTGCACTTCCTGATTTCTTGAAAAAAGGAGCTGTGTTTACGGCCTCTTTTTTAGTACCTTTTGACGTTACTGGCGGTCGGAGATTTCTGGTTTCTGGCGGGGGAAATGGTGGCAACCAGTACGAAATTGAAGCCACTTATTATTTGCCTGTCACTGAGAATTTTTCGCTCGTACCGGCATTTTATGCGATCTGGAATGCTAATAATTTCGACAACAACCCGACAATTTTTGTGGGCAATTTGCGGACGCAGTTTAGTTTTTAATTCGACGCATGGCAACCCAGAAATCGGGTTTTTTGACGACAAAAATACTGCGTTGTAGCCCGCACCCAAGGTGAAAAACCCGGTTTCTAAGGAATGAGAATTAAATAACTTCCACTCTTGAAAGTGGGATGGGCGTCCCGCCCGTCCTTTTTGGACGGGCGAGACGCCCATCCCACAATAACAATTAAAATTGTAAGTTATTTAATTCGCGATCCTAAGTATGGGCGGGGCGGGTTTATATAATTTGTTGATAATTGTCAAATATATAGGCGAACCCGGCCCTACACAATTTAACGTCATACAAGTCCGAATCAAACGGACATGACATAAATTTACACACATTCAATAATTAATCCGTGTATTCGTGTTCATCCGTGTAGTGCCTTCCTGATTCCTTCTACTTAATTGGAATTTCGATAATAAATTCACTACCTTTACCGGGTTCTGAGAGGCACTGCAATTTGCCGTTGTGTTTTTCAACGACAATTTGGTGCGAAATTGATAAACCCAAACCTGTGCCTTTACCTACTGGTTTTGTGGTAAAAAATGGGTCAAACAAACGCACAATCTGATCGTCGGGAATGCCCAACCCGTTGTCTTTGATCCGAATTAAAATGCTCTTGTCATCAATCGTTTCAGTTTGAATAGTAATAGTAGGCAAGATAGAATTTGCGGTGTCTTTTGCTTGGCTGCAGCTTTCTTCCAAGGCGTCGATCGCATTTGCCAATACATTCATAAATACCTGATTTAACAGTCCGGGATGACAGTTTATTTGCGGCAGTTCTCCGTATTCTTTAATCACTTTAATGCCCTGCCAGTTGGGTTTGGCTTTCAGCCTGGTGTTCAACATTAACAAGGTACTTTCTAAACCTTCGTGAATGTCGGCAGTTTTGATTTTCGCTTCGTCCGCCCGCGAGAAATTTCGGAGAGTTTGAATAATTTCAACAATGCGCTCGCATCCGGTCTGCATCGAATTGAGCAATTTTGGCAGGTCTTCTGCTAGAAATTCTAAGTCTATATCTTCGGCTTGTTGCTGAAGTTTTGCTGGGGGATTTGGATACTCTTCTTGATAGACTTGCACGATTTCTAACAAGTCGAGAACGTAGCCTCGGACGTGGCAGAGGTTGCCGGCGACAAAGCCAACTGGGTTGTTAATTTCGTGGGCAATTCCTGCTAGCACCTGTCCGAGGGAAGACATTTTTTCGGTTTGTACTAACTGCATTTGAGTTTGCTGCAAGTCGCTCAAAGCTGTTTGCAGTTCTTGGGATTTTTGCCGATCGCGCGAGGCGGCGGCGGCCCGTTCTTCCTCAACTCCGATCGCCCCAGCAATAATTCCGATCAGCTTGCAGTCGGCTTCTGTGGGCGCGATCGACTCAGTGTAGACAACGCACACCGCACCCACGTAATTGTCGCCCCGCCGCACTGCTTGTCCCAGATAGCTTCGCAGTTGGTAGCGGATGACAGCGGGATCGGTTTGGGCGTAGATCGTGCTCTGCAAGTCAGGAATGGCAACAGCCCGATCGCTTCCTTTGCTGCATACGTCGGTGCAGATGTGGCCCTCGGCGATCTCGACTAGCGGGTAGTCCGGCGGCGCTTGCCAAGTCGCGATCGCTTGCAGCAGACCGCCACCGACGCGGCTGTAGATGGCGCAGCTTCCGCCCAAAAGCTCACCAGCTAAGGATGTCAGCCGCTGGATGTTATCAGCCGCGTCGGTGGTGAATCCCAAAAAGCACTCGTTGATTTTGCTGAGGCGGTACTCTGCTTGCCTGCGCGCCGTCATGTCGCGGGAGTTGATCACAATTCCTTTCACAGCGGGGTCTGCTAGCAAGTTGATGCCGACACCTTCGAGAAAACACCAAGAACCGTCAGCGCGCCGGAACCGACCTTCTAGGGCGATCGGATCGCCTGGATTTGCGATCAGTTTTTCGCCGTCGGACATCACCGAGGGCAGGTCGTCAGGGTGGATCAAATCGAGAGCAATTTGACCGGCGACTTCATCGGGTTCGTAGCCTAAAACTCTTTCTACAGAAGGGCTTTCGTAAACAATGCGACCGCTGGCGTCGAGAATAGTAATGATGTCGGAACTGTTGAGAATTAGCGATCGCCACTTAGCCTCATTTTGAAACAAAGCTGACTCGGCTTGTTTGCGATCGGTAATATCCTCTACCATTTGCAAAATAAACTGTGGCGTTCCCTGACTGCTGTCGATGACAGAGGCGCTGAGGCGTCCCCACCTGATGCTGCCGTCTTGGCGGAGGTAGCGCTTCTCAATTTGGTAAGCTTCGCGCAAGCCCGCGGCCAACTGTTGGCGCAACTCGCGCGACGTTTGTGCGTCTTCCGGGTGCGCGCAGTCGTCGAGGTCGAGACCCCGCAGTTGAGCTTCCGATCGCCCCAGCATAGCTTGAAATGCCGGATTAGTGGCGATCGCAACACCTTCGAGGGTAGCGACTACCATGCCGATCGCAGCGCGTTCAAAAATTGCCCGAAACCGCTGTTCGCTGTCTCGCAAAGCTGCATCCGCTGCCACTTCCTGGGTGATGTCGCGCCCCGCCACTGCCAAACCTTTGCGCGAACCGTCGGGGTTGAACAGTGGCACTTTCCGCACTTCAAACAAATTGCTGCCACCTGTGGGCAAGGGGACAATTTGGCGGCTGGAGGTAAGAGTGCCTGCTTGCCAGGTGGTTTCGTCGGTTTCCTGCCAAGTTAGCAGGATTTCTCTGACTCTCGGATCGGCGGCGGCAGCGAGTTCGGCAGTAGTTTTACCCTGGTAGTCTGCGGTTTCCCAGCCCAAAAGTTGGAGGGCGCAGTCGTTGGCAATCAGCCAGCGCCCCTCGCTGTCTGTGAGGTTGATCGCGTCGGGCACGGCGTCGATCGCGGTTTTCAGCCAGTATTCTTGATTTCGCAGGGCTGCTTCGGCTTTTTTGCGGGCGGCGATTTCGGCGACGGTTCCTTCGTAGTAAAGGATCTCGCCATCTTCGTCGCGGACTTCGCGCACGTTTTCCGAGATCCAGGTAGTGCTGCCGTCTTGGCGGCGGACGCAGGACTCAAACTCTTTCAGGGAGCCGTTTTTGCTGATTTCTGCCATGAAGGAAGCGCGGCGGGTGCGATCGGTGTAAAGGTTTTTTGCCGAACATTTTGCGATCAGTTCTGACGGGGAATCGTAGCCGTACATTCGGGCGAGTGCCTGGTTGGCGCTGAGGTAGCGCCCGTCTGGGGCGGTTTGAAATATGCCTTCGGTGGCGTTTTCAAAGATGCTGCGGTATTTTGCCTCGGCTTGTTTGAGGGCTTCTTCTGCTTGTTTACGATCGGTGATATCAGATTGGACGCCGATGAAGTGGGTAACGAGTCCGCTGCTGTCGCGAACCGGCGAGATGGTGAGTTCGTTCCAGAAGGCGGTGCCGTCTTTGCGGTAGTTTTTCAGAACTACTTTGCAGTCATGCTGTTCTTTCAGGGCCACGCGGATTTGATCGACTGCAGCGCTATCGGTATCTGGGCCTTGCAGGAAGCGGCAATTCTGCCCGATTATTTCGCTGCGATTGTAGCCTGTAATCCGCTCGAAAGCCCCGTTGCAGTAGACTATAGGCTTATCCGGCTGGGTAGCGTCCGCGATCGCGATGCCGTTGCTGGTAGCTGCCAGGGCGCGATCGTACAGCCTCCAGACTTCTTCTATTAAATTCGGTGTGCCACCAGTACGAGTCGGCGATAGCGTTTCAGAAGGAATGCTTATATCTCTCTGCATGAGTTTCTATAAATTGAGTTTATTGTAGATACCGACTGCCAGCACACCCTAGAGTTTAACAAAATTGTCTGTTTTCTGAAGGTTGAAGTTAAAAGGCTATCATGCAGAATTTGGGCGGTAAATTATACCTAAAGAAAATCTGGCTTCCCTCGTTTTTTTTCCTTCTGCCTTCTGCCTTGTGCCTTCTACCTTCAAAGGAATCCTAGTTGTTAATTTATAATAGTTGTTCCCACCATAACTCTATCTCTGGTATAGTTTACTTGGCAGAGTTTGGGCGGCTTACAAGTTCGGTCATTTATTTTTTAACTTAAATAAAAAATACATCATCCGGCTCTCGTAAAAAAAATAATTAAATACTTTATAGTTAAATGATTCAAACTATTCTCATAAAAAACCAGGAAAAATTAATTTTGAACGAACACAGCCAGTTCTGAAATATCGTCGATCGCGAAAGTCGGTTCGAGGGCGAGACACTGAGCGCGATCGCCATATCCGTAAGCCGCCCAACAAACATCTATCCCAGCATTTTTAGCAAACAGCAAATCAATCGCTGTATCGCCAACCATTAAAATTTGACTGTTATCCAACTCCGGGAACAGCGGTTTAATAATCGAGTGAAAAACTGCCGGGTTTGGTTTCATAATTATTTCTCCGTTGTCACCTAAAATTAAATCAAACAAACTGTGAATTTTCAGTTTTTGCAGTAACAAATCCACAAAACTAACGTGTTTATTGCTGAAAACTCCCAGGCTCAATCCCGACTGACGCGCCAACTGCAGCACTTGCTTTGTCCCGGTAAATAACTCTACCTGCTTTTCACCTTCCGTCCGATAATAAGAGCGGTAAGTTTCAACCCATTCAGGAATTGCGCTTTCCGCGATCGCCGGATGGAGGATTTTAAAACTATTTGGTAAATTGATGCCGATCGTACTTATAATAGTATCAGCAGCAGGCGGGGTAATATTGAAAATTTCAAAAGTTTTGGTAAAGCAAAATACAATAGCTTTGTGAGTAATTGCCAAAGTGCCGTCGAAGTCAAAAATAATTAACTTGTACTGACTCATATTATTTAAAATATTCTATATAGCAATGGGAGGTTTTCCACGATATAATAGCATAATTAATCTCTCCTCCACCAATTATAAGTATAATTTTTCAACATTCAAGAGGTCAACATGAGTGTCACCGAAAAACCAGAAATTCTAGCCTCAGATTTCCCAGACCACACTCAATTACCAGACTCCGACGGTACTTTTGTGAAAAACTTTCAAGAACATCCTCAAAGCATCCTGTTAACAACATCAATTAGACCGATTTTAGACCAAGTTCATCCCGACGGGCAATACTGCATCGGTCAAGATTCCGGTATTTATTGGCGGGTAGCCCAACCCCCGGAACCGCCAGAAAGAGGAGCGGAAGCACCTGATTGGTTTTACGTGCCAGACGTGCCGCCAACTCTTGACGGAAATCTGCGCCGTTCCTATGTAATGTGGCGGGAATTAATTCCGCCTCTGATTGTACTTGAATTTGTTTCTGGTGATGGCAGTGAAGAAAGAGATAGGACTCCTCGCCAGGGCAAATTCTGGATTTACGAGCGGATAATTCGGCCTGCTTTTTACGGCATTTATGAAGTCACCAAAGCACAAGTTGAAGTGTATCATTTGGTAGAGGATCGCTTCGAGTTAGTCCCACAAAATCAGCGCGGACATTACGCGATCGCACAAATAGGAGTGGAATTAGGCATTTGGCAAGGGGTTTATCAGGGCGTAGAACTGCCTTGGCTGCGCTGGTGGGATGCCTCCGGGAATTTGCTGCCGGCGGCCGAGGAACGGGCAGAACAAGCAGAATTAGTGGCAGAACGAGAACGGCAAAGGCGAATAGAAGCAGAGCTGCGAATTCAAGCTTTGGAAGCGCGTTTGCGAGAGTTAGAAGGAGGCTAATTCGACTTTAGATTTTAGATTTTAGATTTTAGATTGGGGATGACTGATGATTATCGGGGTTGGGATCTTCATAAGTCATTGGCAATTCTTCAATTCTTTAATCAAAAATCTAAATTCCCATCAGTCGCAGGTTTAGGTAGGGACACGGGTATTCACTGTCCCTAGGAACATCATGTGCTGTAAAAACCCGATCGCCTAGCAGCCTCCTCAGAAACAATATAAACATTCATCGGTTATTATCAAAAATTTGCGTATATTAGCTTAAGTATTGCATCACTTTTTGTGTAAGTCCTATGGCACTAATTGTTCAGAAATATGGCGGCACCTCGGTTGGTACAGTCGATCGCATTTTGGAAGTAGCCAGACGAGTTGTAAAAACAGCACAGCTCGGCAACTCTCTCGTTGTCGTACTTTCGGCGATGGGCAAAACCACCGACGGTTTAGTTAAACTCGCCAAGGAAATTTCCGCAAATCCCAACAAGCGGGAAATGGATATGTTGCTCTCCACTGGGGAACAAGTCTCGATCGCACTTTTGAGCATGGCATTGCAGGAAATGGGACAGCCCGCCATTTCCCTCACCGGCGCCCAAGTCGGCATTGTCACCGAAGCCGCCCACACCCGCGCCCGAATTTTGCGAATCGATCCGAATCGGCTTGAAAGCCAGTTAAAAAGCGGTAAAGTCGTTGTGGTTGCGGGTTTCCAAGGCATCGCCGATGCCGGAGAATTGGAAATTACCACCTTGGGCCGTGGCGGTTCCGACACCACAGCAGTTGCCCTCGCTGCAGCGCTGCGGGCCGACAGATGCGAAATTTATACCGACGTGCCCGGAATTCTGACTACAGATCCGCGCTTGGTTGCCGACGCGCAATTGATGGACGAAATCACTTGCGACGAAATGCTGGAATTGGCGAGTTTGGGCGCAAAAGTCCTCCACCCGCGCGCGGTAGAAATTGCCAAGAATTACGGCGTGCCGCTGGTAGTGCTTTCTAGCTGGAGTGACGCCCCCGGTACCCGTGTCGTATCCCCACCCCCGCAACCCCGGCCTTTGGAGGGCTTGGAGCTCGCAAAAGCCGTCGATGCGGTGGAATTTGACTTAGATCAGGCGGGGGTGTCGCTACTGCGTTTGCCCGATCGCCCGGGAGTAGCAGCGCGGTTGTTTGGTGCGATCGCCCAACAAAACCTCGATGTAGACTTAATTATCCAGTCAATTCATGAAGGAAATACTAACGATATTGCCTTCACCGTGACGCGAAAATCTCTCCAACAAGCTACTGCGGTTGCAGATGCTATTATCCCCACCCTCGGCAAGAATTCTCGCCCAGAATTGGGAGAACCGGAAGTGAAAGCAGAAGAGCGGCCAATAGCTAAAGTTAGCATTGCGGGTGCGGGAATGATCGGTCGTCCGAGGGTAGCGGCGCAGATGTTTAAGACTTTAGCGGATGCAGGAATTAACATTCAAATGATTTCTACATCCGAGGTGAAAGTTAGTTGTGCGATCGATGCTGAAGATTGCGATCGGGCCGTTGCCGAACTCTGCAAAGCATTTGATGTCGCCAACTCCCCTATTGGGCTGCATTCATCATCCCACAAACCGCCCGCAGTCCGCGCCGTTGCGTTGGATCTCAATCAAGCACGTCTAGCAATTCGCCAATTGCCCGATCGACCCGGAGTAGCCGCAAAACTGTTCGGACTTTTAGCCGAGGAAAATATCAGCGTAGATACAATCATTCAGTCGCAGCGCTGCCACAATATCGACGGCATATTAACTCGCGACATTGCATTTACCGTAGCACAAATTGACGCCGAAGCTGCTAAAATAGTCCTCGAAAAAGCCGCCCCCGAATTTGGATGGGGCGAAGTAGCAGTCGATACACAAATAGCCAAAGTTAGCGTTGTCGGTTCCGGGATGGTAGCGCATCCGGGAGTAGCGGCAAAGATGTTTGAAGCGCTTTCCCGCCAGCAAATCAACATTCAAATGATTGCAACTTCCGAGATTAAAATTAGCTGCGTTGTGGATGAGGAACAAGGTGTAACTGCCTTGAAAGCAATTCACGCAGCCTTTGAACTTGCCGGCACCGAAAAAATCCAAGTTCCCGCCTAATTATTGTTTGCAGTCGGGAATTAAGATTGCGTCCGATCGGTTTTTGTATGGCGGTTTTCGGTAGGGATACGGCACTGCCGTGTCCTTGCAAATATCGCGGACACAGCAGTGCTGTATCCCTACAAATATATTCGGATTTGGACACGGCAGTGCCGTGTTCATACAAATATCGATCGACAGTCAACGATCGGAGTTTTGAGTGCAAATTTCACAGGATGAGGCTGTGTTAAAATGAAACTGGCGATCGCCTAAAAGGGATTGAATCTTATGACGGTAGCGAAAGAACAGATTACTGATAGCAGTAGCAATAGCGGTTTATTGAATTTCCGAATCACTGTCGAACGTCTGATCGAGCTTTTAGATTTAGAAGAAGAGGATGAGTACGGAATTTTGAGACCGACTGAATATGCTTTCAGGACAGCTATGAAGTTAGTTGTAGAAGCCTACGATAGCATGGGAAACAGTTTTCCAAAAGCCTCAACAGGTACAGATGACAGAGGCAGTATTACACTAGATTGGACAAGCTTAGAACCAGAGCGTACAGTTCGCCTATTTTGTCCATTCAGTGCAGAGCAACCAGTTGACATTTATCACCATGCAAACAATGAAAATGCGGTCGAAGATATCGTTTCATCATCAACATTAGTTGACTGGTTGCAGTGGTTTAACAAAATATGATAGAACAATCTTCAGCGAGTGCATCAATCGATTTTAGCTTTTAGATTTTAGATTTTAGATTTTAAATTGACCCCACTGATAAATGCGGGGGCTTGAGGATTTTAGATTTGAGATTTTGGATTGATTCCACGGATAAATCACGTGGCGGGTACCACCTTTGAAATTCTTGGTCAGAGTTTGAAACATTACCGGATCGTACACTTGTTTACCGAGCTCTCCGAAAAGGATGGATAGATCGGGATAGATCGATCGTCAAATCGGACACTATTTGCGGAAAAATATAAACGAACAGGGTATTTCTGTCAATTTTTCCATAGAGCAATCTTTGAGTGCATTGAGAAACTGTGAAGGAGTCGCTAGCCTTAATGTAGGGGGAATTCGAGAACTAGGTCTAAAGGTAGTACGTGACTCTTCATCTCATGGGAGTGTTATAGGCTTGCCCTATCGTGAAGATAACCGTCCAAGGGCTGATGAGCTTGCACTTTTATTGGCAAGACAGTCTCGAATTGTATGGGAATCTTCGTCAAGATAGTAAAATAAGTTGTCAGATTAAGTAATAGTGTTAGCTAGAGTTTTGACTTCTTCAAGAAATCGAGATTCTGGGTGTCTTTGTGGTTCCTTCGTTTCATTTGACAATAAATTTTGACTTAATATTTCTTGGGCGATCGCCTCCACCACCGGTACACAAACCGAATTCCCAATTTGCTTGTAACTTTCCCCCGCACTCGGATAACTCTTAAAATCTTCAGGAAAACCCATAAGACGGTAACATTCCTTCAGCGTCAATTTTCTCACCATATCTTGCTCAGGAATGTAGATAAAAAACCTGCCAGAGGTTTCTTGCGAAGGAATAGTCGGATGCACTCCATCTACCGAATAAATGCGATTAGGCTGTCTGTGAACTCTCGATAAATGTTCTGTATTGGGCCTCACGCCAGTTTTCCAAGTACCTTTATTTCTGTAACCTACAAACAAAAGTCCCGAATCTTGCTTTCTCGGAGACTCAATTAGAGTATACTCTGATTTGTCCAATATTTCAAAATCCCCTGTCTCGTCTAGAAATTCCCTGAGTTGCGGAGGAAACTTGCTTTTAAGTCGAGAAAAATTAAATTCTTTACCTTTAGTTGCAATGATAAATATTCTTTCACGATGTTGAGCAATTCCAAAGTCTTTAGCATTCAGCATTTTGTAATTCACGCTGTACCCCAACTCTCTAAGGCTAGCAATAATTACTTTTAAGGTATTTCCCTTGTCGTGATGGATTAAGTGCTTGACATTTTCGAGAACAACTACTTGAGGTTGCTTTATTTTGATAATTTTACAAATATCAAAAAATAGCGTCCCTCTAGTATCTTCAAAACCTAGCTTTTTGCCACAGATGCTAAAAGGTTGGCACGGAAACCCGGCGACTAAAACATCAAAGTCTTCTAACTCAACGGGATTAATTTTACTGATATCTCCAAAAGGAACCTCACCGAAGTTCTCCGTGTAAACTTGTCGGCATTTGCTGTTAATTTCGCATGAAAAAACGCATTCAAAACCCATTTTTTCAAAACCTTGTCTGAAACCTCCAATTCCTGAAAATAAATCTATAAATTTCATTTATAATTAAATCCCAAAATTACTCACCCCAATGATAACTCACCGAAGAGCACTATTCTCAAGAACAGGCAAGATGCCTGTTCCACAAAGAGTGAATTTCTGGTGGTGGGCAGGACAACCCGGTCTTGAAAAGCTGATTGCAAATGGTGCAATATCTCAGTGATAACATATTTTGTTTCTCTCTCTTATTTCACTCTGCGTTTTCTGCGTTCTCTGCGGTTCATTCTATCAAGTTCAACAAGTCTTGTGACAGTCCTCAATCTTATACCACTCATTAAAAGTCGCAGCAGCCACCGCCGGACACGGCAATGCCCTGTCCCCACAGATATCGCGTAGAATGTCGATCGCCCGAAACTTCCCCCCGCATTCAACCAACCAATGTCCCAAACTTGTCCCACAGCCGACTAAACTAGAAATAGCAAAAAAAATATAGCTATTCTTTACTTCCTTTCACCAACCATGAGTCAAACATTGGAAAACCTCACCGCAATCGATGACAAGCTATCCAAACGCCACATCGACCTCGATCCAGGCGGCTACTTCATCATTTATCTCGATCGCGAAACTAGCTTAATCTGTGCCAAACATTTCACCAACATCATCGACGATCGAGGCCTCGCCGTCGATCCCGAAACTGGTAAACCCATCCCCGCCCGCGGCAAGGTAGAACGCACTCAGTCCACACTTTTTACCGGCCGAACCGCCAAAGAACTTTGTGTCAAAATTCTAGAAGAAACCCGCCCCAGTCCGGTGACACTGTTAGATCACGCGGCTTATTTGGGACGGGAATTTGTACGGGCAGAAATTGCTTTGTTGAGCGATCGAGAATACGTTCAAGATTAGTGCAGTCCTGCCTTAATTTCTGGACAAAACCACAACAGATCGAATTTATCAGCACCCGATCACGAAAAACCTTGATACCAGAAATAAGTCACCATCGGAATTACTGTCGCCAACACCAACAGCACAACCACAACAACTGTGGCATTGCCTTGATCTGTTTCTTCAGCTTTTTTAAACGTGCCTTCAACTTGAATGTTGTCAACAACTTCAGGAGCACCCGGATCGGGTTCGCCCGACAAAACAGTTGCTATGCGCGTAGTTGCAGCCGCAAATGCCTCGTTGTACTTATTGGCTTCCCGCAGCGGCACTTGCACGGTTTCCCCAGCTACACTCTGGGCAATTTCATCGGTTAGCAGGGACTTAACCCCTTCGCCGGTGCGAATTGCCGCGCTGTTGGTAACAGTGTCGAGAACGAGTAAAATTTGATTAGTCTGGTCTTCTTTTGCGGGAAACCACTGTTCAAACAGTTGGTCGGTGAAAGTGGCTGCCGTTTCGCCGTAGTCTAAGCGGTGGATGGTGACAAACCTGACTTGTTTCCCTGTTTTGTTTTCCAGGTTGTCGAGCACGCTGCTGATATTGCTTTCGCTGCTGCGGCTGAGCACGTCGCCTTTGTCGAACACCCAAGTTCGATCGCCCGCCGACAACAGTGGGATTTCGTATACCCCCGTCGCCAATGCCGGCAATACCGCCATCTGGGATGCGATTAGGACGATCGCGATCGTCGCGGCCAAAGGTTGGAGATATTTTCTCCAATTAAATAATTGCTTCAGGAGTCTAGTCATGAGGTTAACCGTAAAACTGACTTTTTTCCAAAAATACTATAGAAACCCCCGTAAAATTCATTTTATGCAGGGCAATATTTACAATTAGCTAGCCAGTGGAACTCCCCGCCCGATTATTTTAGGATTCTAACTATGGAACCAGCAGACACTTATAAAGGTTGGATTATTCAATCCCAGAAAGTCTTCTACGTCGAGGTTTGGGATAGCCGCGGCAACCGCCACGTCGCTGTCCAAAATGCCAAGACTGAGGAGGAAGCTTTGGAATTGGCCAAAAAGTGGATAGACAAATATGAGTCAAAACCCGGCAGAATGCCGATCGACGTACCCCATCCTTTCGGAGACATGATCGATATGCCATTTTAACTCAGTTGACTGTTGACTGTTGACTGTTGACTGTTGACTGTTGACTGTTAACAGTTACATTGCAGCTTGTAGGGTGCTCTGCTAGAGAGAAAGCCTCTTCAAATCGAGAAATTATTGGAACTGACGCACCCAAAGACTATGCCAGTTGCGTCCCGGAGTGCGTTTTTCCTGAGATACAATTACGAAATTCCTCGCAATTTCCGCGTATTTTCTACCAAACTTCGAGCAAATTCGTCGAACCTTTCAGACAGTTTTTCATCCAACAATTTACCATCAGGACTAAAAGCTTTCCAAGCTTGCCCGATCGCAATTTGTTCGGGAATTACCCAAGCGTGCACCCATCTCAAAATCACGCGCAAATCGTTGAGTGCGTTGCTGTTAACTTGCCCTCCCAAAACGCTAATCCCACCTGCAACTTTCCCGTCCAAATGCTCAAAACTCATCAAATCCAGGGCATTCTTGAGAGCACCGCTGACGCTACCGTGATACTCCGGCGTTGCCAAAATCAAGCCGTCGGCTTGCTTAACCGCATTCTGCAGCTTTTCCACATCGGGGTAATCGATATAATCATTCTCACCATTGCAGAATGGCAGATTGAGCGATCGCAAATCGAATATTTCAACTTCCGCGCCCAAAGCCTGCGCCCGCTCTGCTGCCACCTTCAACGCTAACTGGCTGTAGGAGCCAGCCCGCAAACTTCCACCAATGCCAACAATTTTTACCATAAAACTTAAAAACAATAACTGCTTGAGTAAAACGTACTCATTACGACTATGATTAAGATAGCAAGTTCGATCGGCAACTGTCAATCGATTTGAGATTTTCGATTTGAGATTTTAGATTTACGGAGGGGGCCCAGAAACCGGGTTTTTTGAGCAAAATCCTTGGTTATAGCCCGCAGATTAGGTAAAAAACCCGGTTTCTTGAGGAGCCGTGGGTAAGTTCAGTGGAGGGGGCCCAGAAACCGGGTTTTTTGAGCAAAATCCTTGGTTATAGCCTGCAGATTAGGTAAAAAACCCGGTTTATTGAGGAAGCCGTGGATTCAAAACCCCCCCTCTTGAGGGGTCTCTGAAGATGCCCACGAGAGATAAACCCATCCAACACCCGCCATCTTGTTAAAATAAATGAACGTAGCAAACCACAAGCGGTCAATCTTGGCACTCTTCAACCTTGGGCAAAGCAATATGAAAAATTCTTGGAAACACGCATGGCTGGGGCATCTAGCTGTAAACAAAGACAAGTCGAGCCAGAATCCTAAAAAATCAATTCCAGGACGGAATCTTTGGCGCATCCTGGGCAGTTTGGTGATTTCTCAAGGAATATTGCTCTCGACCCCGGTGTTTGCCGACAGCGCGCCAAACACCATGAGTTACAGCCAACTGATCGACAACATAGAAAAAGGGCAAGTCAGTAAAATCGAAGTAGACGAAACTCAAAAAACTGCCAAGGTTAGGCTAAAAAATCAAAAAAGCGATCAAACCCAATCAGTTAGTCTGTTCGACTACAACAACCGAGAACTGTACTCGCAAATCCGCGCCAAAAAGATTGACTTTGAAGTCAAACAAACAGCCGACAACGCCGCCGCAGTCAGTTTAGTAGTAAACTTGCTAGTGATTTTTGCAGTGTTGGCAGTGCTGATGGCAATCCTACGCCGATCGACCCAATCTCAAGGAAATGCCATGAACTTCGGCAAATCCAGAGCCCGTTTCCAAATGGAAGCCAAAACCGGCGTGATGTTCGACGACGTAGCAGGCATCGAAGAAGCTAAAGAAGAGCTGCAAGAAGTCGTAACCTTCCTCAAAAAACCCGAACGCTTCAACGCCATCGGCGCAAAAATTCCCAGAGGAGTTCTGTTAATCGGGCCTCCCGGAACCGGCAAAACAATGCTGGCAAAAGCCATCGCAGGCGAAGCAGCCGTCCCCTTCTTCAGCATCTCCGGTTCCGAATTTGTCGAAATGTTTGTCGGAGTTGGCGCCTCCCGCGTCCGCGACTTGTTCCGCAAAGCTAAAGAAAATGCGCCCTGCATCGTCTTCATCGACGAAATAGACGCCGTAGGAAGGCAGCGCGGCGCTGGTATCGGCGGCGGCAACGACGAACGCGAACAAACTCTCAACCAGTTGCTGACAGAAATGGACGGCTTTGAGGGTAACAGTGGCGTGATTGTGATTGCAGCTACTAACCGGCCCGACGTACTCGATACCGCCCTGCTGCGGCCAGGCAGGTTCGATCGACAAGTAACGGTAGATTTACCCAGTTACAAAGGGCGTTTGGGGATTTTGCAAGTTCACGCGCGCAACAAAAAACTCGACCCAGAAGTTGCCCTAGACACGATCGCCCGTCGCACTCCTGGCTTTTCCGGCGCTGACTTGGCAAACTTGCTCAACGAAGCTGCTATTCTCACAGCGAGGCGTCGCAAAGACACGATTAGTAACTTAGAAGTTCACGACGCGATCGACCGGATCACGATCGGGCTTACCCTTAACCCGCTGCTGGACAGCAAGAAAAAGTGGATGATAGCATACCACGAAATCGGACACGCCCTAGTCGCGACCATGCTCAAAAACGCCGATCCACTTGAAAAAGTAACGATTATTCCGCGTTCCGGCGGCATCGGAGGCTTTGTTACCTTGGTTCTCGACGAGGAAATGCTCGACAGCGAAGGTTTGATGAGTCGGGCTTGGCTGTTAAGCCAGATTACAGTAGCTTTGGGGGGACGGGCGGCAGAGGCTGAAATTTACGGCGATGCTGAAGTAACTATGGGTGCCAGCAGCGATATCAAACAAGTCAGCAATCTCGCTAGGAAGATGGTAACGCTTTACGGAATGTCGGATTTGGGGCCTGTGGCTTTTGAAAGTCCCAACAATGAGGTGTTTTTGGGGCAGAACTGGAATTCGCCATCGGAGTATTCCGAAGAAATGGCAATCAAGATCGATCGCCAAGTCCGGGAAATTGCCTTTGAGTGCTACGAAGAAGCTCGCCGAATAATCCGCGAAAACCGCGCTTTGGTAGACAAACTTGTCGAAGCGCTGTTGGATGAAGAAACGATCGACGGCGACGAATTCCGCCAAATTGTCGAGCGGTACACCGAGTTGACCAAAAAAGAGTTGGCACCAACCTAAAGAGTCATTAGTCATTAGTCATTGGTCATTAGTCATTAGTTATTCAAGTTTGTAGTGAGGACTAAAGTCCTCATTACCGACAAAATAAGGACTTTAGTCCTTACTACAAACCAAGAAAAATGACTACTAACTAATGACTAATGACTAATGACTAATGACTACTAACTAATGACTAATGACAAATTAAGATTGTTGCGCGTACATTTCCCGGAGTACCAAAGCCGGGTCAACCCAGCGGCCGCCGTACTTCAATCCCCAGTGCAAGTGAGGCCCACTCGTGCGGCCGGTCATCCCAACTCTGGCAATTCTCGCACCCGCAGGCACTGTTTGACCTTGCCAAATTTGCAAAGTACCTTCGCGATCGGTATAATAACGCCCTCCATTAGCCGTTAGCACTCGGCCTCTGAGGTGACAGTAGATGTGTTCCCAATTTCCCGATCGCACCACCATACCAGTGCCGCATCGGCCATCTTCCCAAACTTCCACAATTTGCCCGCCCCACCAATTGCGGATATAGCTGCCTTCCGGGGCGGCCAAGTCCAAACCGTAATGAAAATCCCCGCCACGGGGGCCGAAGGGGGAAGTGTATGTTTCAAAGTTTTCGACTGGAAAAGAAGCTTCTTGCCACAAATTACCCGTCGCTACTCTGCTTGGTAAGCCTGACTGAGCTTTGACCACCTGCAGCTGCAAATAAGGGCTAATCAACACAATGCCGATCGAAAGTGCCAGCAGCAGCATCTGTCTGAAACGAAAAAAGCGTTTTGCCGTCAGCGGGCCTCTAGAGTCTTGCAGGATTTTTTTCACGGCTCAAAGTTAAATGTGTGTGGGAGTTTGCGTTGTCTGTTAGCCTCACATCTTGCACCCTTGTCAATAAAGCTTTCAGGGGCGGGCTTTCCGGCCCAGCCCACAAAAAAAATCATCCTTTGTGGAACGGGCCGGAAAGCCCGTTTCGGAGAAGGGTGCAAAATGTAAGTTATGCCAATTCGCTGCAAGATTGGCTTTGAGCTCTACCCGCGATCGCGAATCAGTTTATCAACAACGTGTATCTTACTCCATCCAAAACCCGTGTCAAGGCTTCCGGGTAAATGCCCAGGGGAGATAAAAAAAAGTTGGCAGACTAATTCGTGCTGCGGTTGAATTCGATCGAGCTTTTGCTTGACACTATAGTTAGTTAGTTCCGGGATTTTGGATGTCATCCAAAATCTCAAATTCATAACACATCAAGCAATGCTTACTGAAATTTTTCCCTTTAGTTTTGCCATAGACGCAACTGCGATCGCCGGTTCGTCCTTGTGGTCTTTGGCCCTATACTGGGGCCTGTCGCCCCTCACAGAATGGGTAATCCTGCAACTCAACCGCTGGATGAATTTTGCCGAGAGATCCCTCTACACCTCAGAAGCCGAGTTTGAAAGAACCCGCCAAGCCAGAGAAGCTCAAAATGCCTTTTACGCTTCGCTGTTGAGCATTCTGCCCTTTTTGATTGTGGGCGGATTGTGCAATTGGGGCGTCGAATTGTCTCTGGGTACTGGTTGGGCGGTATCTATGGGTACGATCGCCTGTATTGGTGGCGGCGTGTACGAGCTCGGCCGCCGAGACGGCGAGGAGTCTTAGGGGATTTTGGATTTGGGATTTTGGACAAAACTTACACGCAGGTAGTTAGACACCTGGTTTTTGCGACAATATTTCGTTGTCACCCGCAGATTCGCTAAAAAACCAGGTTTCTGTTTCTTTTCTCGAAGCGCGTAATTCCTGTATGATTGTCGCTCAAAAATGAGGATGTAAAGCTATGAAACTAAAGTGGTTGACACCTGCAATTATCTCATCTTTTTCGATCGTTGTTATTCCTGCGAAAGCGGCTGAAACCAGGTGCGGATGGTTAATAAATCCCACGCCTGCTAATTGGTATCTCAAAGACAAAGATGCTCAGTGGACTATCTCGGCGCAAGGGGGATATCAAGCCGGAGGAATGAACAATATTCCTCCTTTTAACGACGATGAATATGTCAAAACTAATGTTAATTATGGATATGGCTGTGCTTGTTTAAATGTGGTGACAGATAGAAATCGAATGAAAATTACCACGATACAAGGTGGTGAACAATTACCACTCTCGACTTGTCGAAAAGATCCGAATTTGCCAAAAATTCGTTAGTTATGGCGAAACCCTACAAGTTTTTTAACTCAGTCAAATGAACTTTCAACCAGAACCAACATCATTAAATCAAGCCCGCGCCACATTTAAAAAAAATTGGGGATACGACGACTTTCGCCCACCCCAAGGAGAAATCGTCGGTAGTTTATTAGCCGGAAAAGATACAATTATAATTATGCCGACAGGTGGCGGAAAATCCATCTGCTTTCAACTGCCAGCTTTGTTACAAACAGGCTTAACTTTGGTAGTTTCGCCGTTAGTTGCACTGATGGAAAACCAAGTACAAGAATTGCGCGATCGCAATCTTCCCGCTTCCCTCCTCCACAGTCAATTGCCAACAGCGCAGCGCCGACAAACTATGCAGTCGCTGCAACAAAACAAATTAAGATTACTGTACCTATCTCCCGAAACATTACTCAGCAAACCTGTTTGGGAAATTATCAGTCAGCCACACATCCAAATCAACGGTTTAATATTAGATGAAGCTCACTGTTTAGTGCAGTGGGGTGATACTTTTAGACCAGCTTACCGCCGTTTAGGAACAGTGCGGCCGGCTTTGTTGAAAGCTAAACCAGCAAACAGTAAAATTGCGATCGCAGCTTTCACCGCTACAGCCAACCCGGAAGCACAGCAGACAATCAAAAATGTCTTGCAACTGCAAAAACCCGAAGCATTTTTGCTAAGTCCCTACCGTTCTAATCTGCACCTGCAAGTGCAGACAGTCTGGACGCCGAGAGGGCGAAAACAGCAGTTATTGAATTTTATTAAAGCTCGACCAAAACAAGCAGGTTTAGTCTATGTCTGCACTAGAAAAGATAGCGAGAACTTGGCAGATTTGTTGAAAGAAGCAGGTTATAAAACAGCAGCATATCATGCAGGTTTAAGTCCAGAATCACGGCGAAAAATCGAAAACGCTTGGCTGAAAAATGAGCTTAAATTCGTGACTTGTACCTCAGCATTCGGGATGGGAATTAACAAGCCCGATGTCCGGTGGGTTGTTCATTATCAAGCACCTTTGCTATTATCGGAATACATTCAGGAAATTGGTAGAGGCGGACGCGACGGCAAACCAGCGATCGCCCTGACATTGATTAGCGAACCGACGGGTTTGCTTTATCCTGAAGATAAACAAAGAGGGCAATTTTTTCAAGATAAATTGCGATCGCAATACCGAGAAGCTCAGCAATTAGCAAAAAAACTGCCAGTTAAAGGCGATATAGAAGCTGTTTCCCGCGAATTTCCCGAAAGTGCGATCGCCCTTTCAATCTTGCACAGCAGCGGACAATTAACATGGCAAGATCCTTTTAATTATGCGATCAATAAATCTCCCCAGCAAAAAGCGGAAAAATCCAACTTTACAGCCGCTGAGGAAATGGTAAAATATTTGAAAGATCGCGAGTGCAGGTGGCAATTTTTGCTGCAAGCTTTTGGGTTTGCAAATGAGGCGAAATCTATGCAGTGCGGCCACTGCGATAATTGTCGGTGAAACCAGTCTCTTGTATCTTGAAAGATGTAGATTTCGATTTACCGTGTTCGTGGGGGCGGGTTTACGAGATTATTGGTTTTAGGCAATTATTATGGGTGAAACCCGCCCCTACAAGATATGTACTGCATACAAATCGATCGATTTTAAATTAGCGATTACCGATTACCAAAGAAAGTAAATGATAGAAACAGACACTGCGGCACAGATTTACACAGTAGAAAATACAGAGGAATTCGATCGCAGTAATGTCAATCAGCGATTAGATATTTGGCTGTCAAACCAGATACCGGACTTATCCCGATCGCGAATCCAAAGCCTCATATCACAAGGTAACGTCAAAGTCAACGACGAAACCTGCACATCGAAAAAAATATCAGTAAAAACTGGCGATCGCATCCACCTCACTTTACCCGAAACCCAGCCCACAAAGTTGCAGCCTGAAGCAATTCCCCTCGACATCCTCTACGAAGACGACAGCCTAATTATCATCAACAAACCAGCCGGATTAGTCGTCCACCCAGCCGCTGGACACGCAGACGGTACATTAGTCAACGCTTTGTTAGCCCACTGTCCCCTAGCAGAAATAGGCGGAGTTCAGCGGCCGGGAATCGTACACAGATTAGACAAAGATACAACAGGTGCGATCGCGATCGCCAAAACCGACATTGCCCACCAACACCTGCAAGCCCAACTCAAAACCAAAACCGCCCGCCGCGAATATTTAGGCATAGTTTACGGTGCTCCCAACACCGAAACAGGCACAATAGACCTACCCATCGGACGGCATCCCACAGACCGCAAAAAAATGGCGGTAGTACCAGTAGAAAAAGGCGGTCGCCCCGCAGTTACTCACTGGAAAATCAAAGAAAGAATTGGCAACTATTGCTTAATGCACTATCAATTAGAAACAGGCCGCACCCATCAAATTCGCGTGCATACAGCCGAGATAAAACATCCGATTGTGGGCGACCCGATGTACAGTTCCAACCGTTCTATCGGCGTCAATTTAACCGGACAAGCCCTCCACGCATGGCGGCTGACATTGCAGCATCCCGTAACAGGAGAATCAATAGAGGCGATCGCACCTTTACCAGATCAATTCAACACCTTGTTAAAAATATTGCGTCTGCGAGCTAATATTTGATATGTTGGGCAGTTAACACTGGTAATTTCTATGTCTAAATTTGAGGAACTTTGTAAAGCTTACGCCGCATCCCGGCAAGCATACCGCGAATCCTGCGAAGCTTGTCAGGATTTTAGTGACATTTTTATCAAGCAAATGAGCGATTATTTGGAATGCCCGATTCAAAACCAAAATCAGAAGTTTGATGACAATGGCATTCTGTATTTTGATGGTGCGATCGATGTTTGCGAAAATCCCGAAAATCCCCAAAAGGGCGATCGCGAAACAGTCGAAATATCTTTGAGTGTTAACAAAGTTATTGACAATTTCATTGTCACCGTTTATCCTTGGGGTCACGAATTCAAGATTCTCATTGATGAACCCAGACACTTTGAAGAAGCTTTTGAATACATTTTTGATCGACTCCAATCAGCTTATACTGGTGTAAGTCTGTTACCGTCAGAACCAGATCCTTTACCTTTTTAATGACTAAAGTCCTTACTATAAACATTTTTTCCCCTGCCTTTTTTCTTGATTAAACTTCTTGCCTAAATTTTTGATGTAATAGGGAAACCGCAGATGGAATGAGAATTAAATAACTTCCACAAGATTGTGGGATGGGCGTCCCGCCCGTTCTTTTTGGACGGGCGGCACGCCCATCCCACAATAACAATTAAAATTGTAAGTTATTTAATTCGCGATCCGATGAAAGCAGATGCACGCAGATGAACGCAGATACATTTAAAGATAGGAGAGCAAAGAATAGCTTCAATTCAAGTCTAATATTTATGGTTAAATCCTGTAGATTGCTCGTTGCCGAACTTCCTTTTTTCCCCAAAAATTATGAGTCCCGAGTTTTGGATTCCAAGTTTATCAAAAAACTCAAACCTCAAAACTCAAGACTCAAAACTCTCTCAGCCTAAAAGCCGATCGATTCAGTCGATCGCCCGACACAAATAATTGCATCAGGGCAGCATCAATTACCGGCGACGGGGAACCATCGTCTCGATATTGATATTAGCCAGAGCCACGCGCTGCGGCGGAGTAGTAGGAATGGGCATATTGCGCGCCATACCCAAATAGTTGGACGGATCGCCAGCCTTCGCCTGCTGTTCTTGAGGAACAAAACGGCGGACACTTGTTTGCCAGATGATTTGCGGGAAGCCAAGCTGCGAACGGTGGTACTCACCGTAGCGGGGCGTTTTCAAGTTGAAAGGAGTATCTCCTCCAACTCGCTGAGGCAAAATTCGGCGCTGCTGGTAAGGTACGGTATCGTAGCCGAACTTATCGAGGTACTCTTCGCTATTGACCAACTCGTCAATAAAGCCTTGAGGCCCCTTATTTGCTACCACGATCGACCAAGCAATCTTTTCGCGCTCGCTGTACACATCCCGGCCCAAAACGCGCTGCACGCACATTTCCACAAACCGGTAATTGCTGTTAGTTTGATAATTCCGCTCCAAGAAAGGAGAAGAAGTCGCCAAACCGCGAATAAAGTCCCGCACAGTAATTTGGCCGAACTTGAGTTGCGACTCCAAAGACTTTTGGCGGTTGCTCTTGAGGATTTGGTGTTCGCTGTAAATCTGGCGATATCCAGCCCAAATCAAATTTTCCATGTCTCCAGACGAGAGCACATTTTCAGTTGTGAAAATTCTCGGCTGCTCGTCGCTCCCCACTTCAAAACCAGCAACGCGCTGGTTTTGGCTCTTGGGGGCGTAGCTTAATAAAGGAAGCGCCACGTTAAAATCTCCGTTATCTCAAATTTCAGAAATAGTTGACACCGTGAGCTGCCAGCAAAACGGATACAACTAACCAACATACAGATTAGGGGATTCCCGCAATCTAAATCTGATTTTCCTGAATTTTTGCAACAATCTGTAACATTTGTTGACTGTTGTCAGTTGTCAGTTGACTGTTGTCAGTGGGCAGTGGGCAGTGGGCAGTGGGCAGTGGGCAGTGGGCAGTGGGCAGTCAACAGTCAACAGTCAACATCCAACAGCCAAATTACCAACCCAGAGCCGAATAAAACTCGCTGCCGGCCACTTGAGCTGCTGCGGGTTCTGATGTTGCATCCGAGTCTGGTTCGACCCGAATTTCCGTACAAAAAGTCGAAGTGCTGAAACCGCCAAAGCGCTTTACGGTACTCGTCCGCATCCGCACGTTCGGATTAGCAAACCAGAAACGCTCGATCGAACTCATCGTCTCGTATTCGGTAATCAGCAGCAGCCCATCCTCGTCATCCATCTCAAAACGGCCAGCCACCGGCACAATTTCCGCATAGCCCCGTTCCCGCAACATCAAGCCCTGTCGGGGATTTTCAGGATCGGGGACGATCGCGAACACCGTAGACCCTTTATGATTCTCATCATCCTTATCCCACGCCATCGAGCCGTGCCAGGTTACAAAAGCCCCCCCAGCAGCCCGACTCGGATCGACTTCGTGCATCTTGCAAATCTCTGCGACTCTCGCATCATCCGCAGCTAGGGCTGTTACCTGAATATTTGAATCCCCAATCTCCGCTTGGCGGAAAGCGAGGTGGTGAGTGCTGCGCTGCGATCGCCACTCCCCAGCACTGCTTTGAAAAAACTCCATTGCATCCATACAAACTATCTCCTTTGGCTTAGGCTTCCCTGTCTTTACGCCTTTTTATGATAAGGCTCCCCCCACTTAGATGTACTTTTGCTACACAAATTAGTCTCAAAATGTCTACTTTGGACATATTGTCAAGCGAATGTTATGATAGTTTACAATATAGGAGACACAACAAATTCTGCGAAACGTCATTCCGATCAATTTCGCATCAATCTCAGCAAACTGGAGGAGCGATTTATGGATATGCCTACAACCAGCCTCAGCATGGAACAGCAGTTCAAACTTCAAGTGCTGCGCGAAGAAGTCAAAAGGTTAAGCCAAGACCAAGCTCAGGAATACTTGCTCGAAGTTATGCGGCAAAGTATGGTCAAAGAAAACCTGTTCAAGCATTGGATGAAGAATATTTGACACTCTCCGCGCTGAAGCTGCGGGGATTCTTAAGACCATAATTTAAGTCTTAAAGGCGCTGACAAAGCACCCCTACCGATTCCGCTTAGATCGAGTCCAAGCATTATCGCTACTTTTCTACCAATGTTCCCACAACCATTGCAATCTGCATTAATCAACCAACCTTGAGCTGTTCTGTACAAACCACGCTTAACTCGTTTGCCAGTTGGAAGCCACCCTTCGGGTTTTTCGCCGAATGTAGGTAGCGAATCATTATCAACAAACGACGCTTTGGATGAATAAGATTCTTCCGTTTCCACAAATTTCAATCCGTACTGCTCACAAAGTTGAGCAATTCTATCTTTTAATCGGCCCGTAGGGATTTGCACAAACTTTTGATTAGTTGTGTTTCCCATATTGGCAGATTTTTTTTGTCCCTTATTCCAGCCGAATACAATCGTTCCTATCCGATTTTTTAAGCTGTGGTTTATTACCTTCCTTGCTGCCTTGTTGACGGCATCTCGCATTTGGCGGTTACGTTTCTCTGTTAAGCAGGCAAGTCTTTTAGACCAGAATTCATTAGCTTTTCCCTTCATCAGAAATGCCACCCGTTTGTTGTATCCCTGATTGAGCGATTTTAAATGCCTGCCATCAACAATAAAACTTGTACCGACATTGCTCACGCAAGTTAGCCAGTTATCTACGCCGTGGTCAATCATTAAGCACTTAGTCGGGTCTATATCTGCCTGTATTTGGTTTACTTTGTAGACCAATTCTAGGTAGAAACAGCCGTTACGAGGAAGAATGCGATACTCTCGAATCGACTTAAAATCAAGATTAGAGGGTATCGGTAAAAAGAACGCATCTAAGCCGAACCACGCTTTAACCTTGCTTCCAAGGGGGAATCTCAACATTCCTTCTTTGAGTTTTACCGACCTACCTGTAAATGTCACAAGTGCCCTTCCGCCTTGACGATATTTTGGTAGTTTCGGGCGTTCCGTAATTACCCCACTTTTAAAAGCTCTTAGTAATCCCATAAATGACTTAAAAGACTCTGCTACGCCCGTCAATATTTGTTGGGCAGTATCAGAGTAGAACGCTTGATAGTGTCGGTTCCGATTTTCAGTACCCAAAACTTTGTGCAACTGATCACGGCTTGGGATTTTACCAGTTTTAAAGTATAGCTGGCGGCCATAGTAAGTTCCGCAATTAGAAAGCTTGGCAGCTTCGGAACACAGGTATTCAAGAATAGCTTGAACATCTGAATCAGCCCGAATTAAATTTTGTTGACAGCCAAACATGAGTAGTCCTCCTTGTTGTAATATAATACAGCCAAACACCGGAAAAGAGCGTGAACAAACGTTGAAATTTTTTAGATGAAGGAATCTAAATTTGCACTCGTTGAAGATCGCTGCAAATCTGTAGGTAGAACTAAAACTGATGTATTTATAGTCAATCAGGAGCCTCAAGGTTAAGGAAAAGCCGTCCTGAAAGGACGGGGCTTCAGACCCAGTTTTTTGGTGAACTCTTCGAGCATTTCTTCACAAAAATCAGCGGCTTGTATCTGCAAAAAGTGCGATCGACTCACATCTTGCACCATTGTCAAGAACAGGCTTTCCGGCCTGTTCCACAAAGAGTGAATTTTCTTGTGGAACAGGCCGGAAAGCCTGTTCCTAAAAAGCTTATTGAGAATGGTGCAACATCTCAGATCGAGCTTTTAATCATAAAATCCAGAATCCCGCTTTCTCCAAGAAAGCGGGATTCTAAATTCAGAAAAGTTTTACGCGGTTTTTTTGGTCGCTACCAGACTCAGCAAATTAAAGATATTTAGTCTCTTAGAAAGAAACTTCGTTTGTGTAGCGACAGGTTGAAACCTGTCGCGGAATCAACCAAAACGGCCGCTGACATAATCTAAAGTAGACTCTTCCTTTGGACTTTGGAAAATTACCTCAGTCTTGTCACACTCCACAAGATAGCCAAACCGCTTCCCATCGTCAGAAAGTTTAGCATTGAAAAAAGCAGTCAGGTCAGAAACCCGAGAAGCCTGCTGCATATTGTGAGTAACGATCACGATCGTATACTTTTCCTTGAGTTCCCGCATCAACTCCTCAATCTTAATCGTAGAAATCGGGTCAAGAGAAGCGCAAGGTTCATCCATTAACACTACATCAGGATTAATCGCGATCGCCCTAGCAATACACAAACGCTGCTGCTGGCCACCCGAAAGAGAAAAACCGCTTTGCTTCAACTTATCCTTCACCTCATCCCACAAATAAGCTTGGCTGAGCGATTTTTCTACCAGCTCATCCATATCCCCCTTATAATTGTTTACCCTCGCACCGTAAGCAATATTGTCATAAATCGACTTCGGGAAAGGATTCGGCTTTTGGAATACCATCCCAATCTTGCGGCGCACCTCTACAGCATCAATATCAGGAGCGTAAAGATTTTGATCGTAGTAATCAATTCTACCCTCTAAACGAAAACCGTTAACTAAATCGTTGAGGCGGTTAAAACATCGCAGAATTGTACTTTTACCGCAGCCAGACGGCCCAATCAAAGCAGTAATGCGATTTTTAGGAATCTCCATACAAACATTTTTAACCGCGTGAAAAGCGCCGTAAAAAATATTGATATTTTCTGTCCGTAAAATTGTTTCCGTTTGCTTGTCTAAATCCATCATCATACTGCTAATTATCCAATCGAATTTTACAAAATAACAAGAAGGCGAGACTGGGAGACACAGAAAGTAGGAGACGAAAGGAAACACAGTTAAATTCATCCGTGTATCGGTGTCCAAATCCGTGTCGTGCCCTTCTTCCTTCAATAAACTTTTTGGCGAGTAGCCCAGCGAGAAAGAATACTCGTCAGCAAAACCATAATCACCAAAATCAAAGATGCCGCCCAGGCCAATTCTTTCTGTGCCTTAAAAGGAACCGTTGCAAAGTTGTACACCAAAACCGAAAGACTCGGAGTTGGCTTATCAAATCCTGCCGGCCAAAAAGGCGAATTCAGCGCCGTGAAAATCAAAGGAGCAGTTTCTCCAGCAGCGCGAGCAATTGCCAGCGTCACACCCGTTAAAATAGCCGGAATTGCCGCAGGCAAAACCACCTGCAACACCGTTTGATAATTAGAAGCACCCACACCAACCGAGGCCCATCTAATATCTTGCGGGACGATTTGTAGAGCTTCGTCAGTAGTCCGCACAATCGTCGGCAACATCAGCACAGCCAGCGCCGCACCCCCTGCAATTGCCGAAAAACCTCCCATATTTACCACGAACAAACCGTAGGCAAATACCCCTGCAATAATCGAAGGAACGCCGCTGAGGACATTAGTAGCAAAGCGTACCCAGCGAGCTACTTGGCCGCTGCTGAACTCCGACAAATAAACGGCGGCCAATACACCAAAAGGAACAGCAATTAAAGAAGCAATTCCCACCGTCATCAATGTACCGAGAATTGCATTAGCAATACCGCCTCCCGATAGTCCGGGCGGGGGTGGCAACTTGGTAAACAAGTCTAAATTCAGACGATTGAAACCTTGTACGGTGACATAGGAAAGAACTGCAAACAAAGGCAGCAGAGTTATGGCCAGACTAGCTCCAGCCAGTACAGTCATCCCCAGACTAAACAGCGCTTGTGGGCTGTTTTTAACCTTCTTTAAACTGCCTGTTTTCGATACCAAAGGATTCTCATCGGAGACGCTATTTGACATAAACTAAAACTCTGTAGGAAATGGCGGCAAACTTCTAGTTGTACTTCGCTCTTACTTGAGAAACAATCCACTCTGCTAAAATATTAACAATCAGTGTCATAATAAACAGAATTAGCCCAGTGTACATCAGAGCTGCTACTTGCAACCCGGAGGCTTCCGCAAACTGATTTGCCATCAGAGAAGCAATAGTATTTGCCGGAGCTAGCACAGAAAGACTTAACTGATTGGAATTGCCAATTAACAGAGTCGCAGCCATTGTTTCTCCCATCGCGCGACCGAGCCCAAGCATAATTCCGCCGACAATACCGGAAAAAGCCGCCGGTACGAGCACTCTAAAAATTGTTGTCCACCGAGTAGCTCCTAAACCTAGAGATGCTTGCCGCAAATCGGGCGGGAGACTTGCCAAAGAGTCGCGGGAGATGGCAGTAATAATCGGCAAAGTCATAATTCCCAAAATTACTCCTGCTGGTAACATTCCCGGGCCCACTGGCGAGGTGCTAAAAATCGGCAGCCATCCGAAAGTGCCGTTGAGAAACTTGCCGAGAGTGGTAATCATGGGAATCAATACAGCAATTCCCCACAAACCGTAGACTACGCTGGGAATGGCGGCTAAAAGTTCTACTAAAAAAACTAAAGCGGTACGCACTGGCAGCGGCAAAAAATCTTCACTCAAGAAGATGGCAGTCCCTACTCCTAATGGTACTGCAATTAGGAGCGCGATCGCCGAACTGACGATCGTCCCGTAAATCATCGGCAGCGCACCGTACTCTTCTTTAACCGGATTCCAATCACTGCCAAACAGAAAGCCCAAACCGTACTGTTGAATCGCCGGTAAAGCCCGATAAGCAACGGTGAGCGCGATTACCAGCAAAATTACACCAACTCCTATGCCCAAAATCCGCGTCAGCCAGATAAAGCCTTGGTCTAAGGATTTTTCTGCCCCAGAGCGCGATCGGCTCTGTGATTGAGCGCTGTTATTATCTGAAATCATAGAAAAAAAAACCAAATATATAGTAGCCGAAAATAGCCTGTTTCGGAAAAAGCTAGAAGGAAGCAGAAAGAAAGACGATAAATAAAATCACAGAGGGGCGGGTTTATTAATCCCCTGACTTTTCAACAAATATTTCTGGTAAAACCTGACCCTTGTATTTTGAAAGAGGTAGATGGCGATTTACCGTTGGGTGGGGCGGGTTTATCAGATTATTGATTTTAGGCAATTATTGTCGGTGAACCCGCCCCTACAGAAATATCTCTCTTCCTTCTTCCTTTTTTCCCTCTGCCAACTGTCAACTAACAACTGCCAACTGTCAACTGCCCACTGACTTCTCTTACTATTTGGCAACCTCAATCTTGTAGTCTGCGCTGATGCCGTCAGCGGCCGCGGCTACTTTTTCTTTAACGTTTTGGGGCAGAGGAACGTAGCCCAATTCGGAACTAACTTTTTGACCTTCATTCAAGCCGTATTCAACCATTGCCTCGATGGTTTTGGCTTTGTTGGGGTCAGTAACTGTTTTGGGGACGAGCATCCAAGTGTAGGTGACAATTGGATAGGATTGAGCGCCTTCGGGGTCTTCGATAAATGCTCGCAGGTTTTCCGGCATCGGCACAGTTGCTAAAGCTTGAGAAGCTGATTCGTCGGTAGGTGCGACAAAGCTGCCTGCTTTGTTTTCCAAAGATGCAAATTTGACATTGTTGTTTTTGGCATAGCCGTATTCTATGTAGCCGAGGCTGCCTACGGTTTGCAGAATTTGGGCTGTCACGCCTTCGTTGCCTTTTGCGCCTACGCCTACGGGCCACTGTACTGTTTTGCCGTCGCCTACTGCACTTTTCCAGTCGGGGCTGATGGCACTCAGGTGTTTGGTGAAGACGGCGGTGGTACCGCTACCGTCGGAACGGTGGACGATGGTGATGGCTTGGTCTGGCAATTTAGCGCCCGGGTTGGCTGCTGCAATTTTGGGGTCGTTCCACTTGGTAATTTTACCGGCGAAGATATCTGCGTAAACATCCCGTGGCAGTTTCAGTGGTTCGGTTAAGTCTGGCAGGTTGTAGCCGATGACGATGCTGCCGGCTGTCATGGGCAGCAAGATCACGCCTTTGTCTGCTGGAACTTTGGCGATTTCGTCGTCTTTCATGCCGGTGTCGCTGGCCCCAAAGTCTACTGTGCCTTTGGTAAATTGTTCGACTCCGGCGCCGCTGCCTACTGATTGATAGTTAATTTGTACTTTGGGGTTGATTTTGTTGAAGTCTTGAAACCAACGCTGGTACAGGGGGGCGGGGAATGAGGCGCCGGCTGCGGTGATGGCTACGTCTGAGGCTAGGGCGAGTTTGGTGTTTTCCGCTGTGCCGGTGGCTGCAACGGGGGATGCGCCGGGGGATGCTGCGGTGTCGCCGGGGCTGGGGCTGCTGCTTGTGGTTGTGCTGCCACCGCCGCAAGCTGCTACACTGAGGGCGATCGCCATAGCGGAAATTGCAGTAGTCAGACGGTTTGAATTAATCAAGTTGAGACGAAAAAGCATAGGTATAAAAAATCTGCGATCGTTATACGGGTGTCCCGCACCAGCATAGCGCGCAAAAGTAAAGGTTAGGTTAAGAATCTTTACACTTAATGGCAATTTAATATTAATTAATATTATTAATTAATTGATGAGCTTGACAAGGCTGATTTTCTAAGATAAAGGCAAGATAGATTTGTACGGAAACCAGGATTCGATCGCCCGATCGCGAAAAATTCCCCATTAAATTATCACAATATCTAGGCTTGAGAACCAGAAAACCATACAATGGTGGTTATTTTGACAGTGGTGCTACTATTAAGAATTTAAAAACTGGGGGCATTGAAGCTGGCATCGGACAAATACCTTCTGAGGAAGGCCGTTTGATGATATAGCAACCGCCCTGACGGTTAGGACGTTCTTAATTGCACAAACATAAACGGTCGATTGCAACTTCTGTCTTCCTTCTTTCTTCTGCTATAATGCCTGCTCCTATTGAATTAATCTGGGCTGTTATTGGTTTGCTCCTGACGATAGGAGGCACTTTTTTGCCTGCATCTGTCACAATTCCTGTTGGGTTGTGGGACGATCGAGGACTTCAGGCGTACTCTTTAGGTGTTACCTATCAAATTGGAGCCGTTTTGCTAGTAGGCTGCATGGGGGGGAAAAATGCTGCGGCTCTCTCGCAAATTGCCTATTTGGCATTAGGATTAACTTTGTGGCCAGTTTTTTCTCAAGGCGGCGGCATCGGCTATCTCAAAGAAGCGAGTTTTGGGTATTTGCTGGGTTTTGTGCCTGGTGCTTGGGTGTGCGGCTGGGTGGCTTTTAAGGTGGCTTCGCGGCTGGAATCTATGGCTTTTAGCTGTTTGTGCGGTTTGTTCACTGTTCACGCGATCGGCTTAATTTATCTAATTTTTACTTACTGGCTGCCTCCGGCCAAAAAAACACCTTTATTCGATGAGATTCTTAAATATTCGGTTTATCCTCTGCCGGGACAATTGGCGGTAGTTTGTGCGATCGCAGTGCTGTCATTTACTTTACGCCGCTTGATGTTTTATTAATTGGGGAATTGGGAATTGGTAATTGGGAATTGGTAATCGGGGATTGGTAATTGTGCAAAATAAGGTTATACTATCATTGCCCAACGGGAGAGTTATCGCGCTGCGGCTGGGATTGCTTTGACCCACTGCATTCTGCTCGCAATGACAAGTGAGATTGGAGTAAATTCTCTCATGTCCGATGCCCCATTTTCTATTGCTTAATTCATGCGTTTTAAAAGAAATCCCTTGTTCTGGGTAGCTGCTGTTATCAGTTTAGTTTTAGACCACCTGGCTAAGTTTTGGGTGGTGCAAAATTTTGACTTGACGGTTCCTCCGCAGACGCAGGCGGTGTTACCTGGGGTGTTTCACTTCACTTATGTTGTTAATACCGGTGCGGCTTTTAGTCTTTTCAGCAATGGCGGGGCGATTTGGTTGCGCTGGCTGTCTTTGGGCGTTAGTGTCGGATTGATTGTGCTGGCTTGGTTCGGGCCGCGAATTAACCGCTGGGAACAAGCTGGCTACGGTTTGATTTTGGGGGGAGCACTAGGGAATGGGATCGATCGATTTGTTTCGGGCCATGTTGTAGATTTTATCGATTTTCGGATCATTCGGTTCCCCGTATTTAATCTAGCCGATGTGTTTATTAATGCTGGGATTATCTGTTTGCTGATTGCAACTTTTCACAGTGCACCGCCGCCGCCGAGAAGTCAGGACGATCGCGATTCTATTTCAGAGTAAATTTGAAGAAGCAAGAAGGAAGTTCGCCAACAGATTCGCTTTCTTCGGATGTAACGGATGTAACAGCTAACTAACTGTAGGGTGCGTCAGCGGGGATCTCCTTAGTTTGTGGTCGCCACATTCAACCCTGACGCACCCTACAATGACTTTGGAAATGCCTTAAAATGAGATAAGAACAGACCTATTGTTAAAACTAAATTTGCCCGTGAATCCTAATCCCTTTGCCCAAGAACGCTTACTATTTGTCCCAGCAACCCCCGATGCTGATGCTATCCCGACTATTTTTGCTTTTCCCAACGAGTACACGGTGGGTATTACCAGTCTCGGCTATCAGATAGTGTGGGCCACTTTGGCTGTGCGATCGGATATTGAAGTGGGCCGTTTATTTACTGATATCAGCGAACCACTTCCCCGAAATCCAGAATTACTGGGATTTTCGCTTTCTTGGGAACTAGACTATGTAAATATTCTCAATTTATTGGAATCTTTAGAAATTCCGATTTGGGCGTCAAAACGAACTGATAATCATCCGATCGTATTCGGCGGCGGCCCGGTTTTTACTGCTAATCCCGAACCTTTTGCCGATTTTTTTGATGTGATTTTGCTCGGAGATGGCGAACATCTCATAGACAATTTTATTGATGCTTGTAAACAAGTCCGTACCGCCGACAGAAAAACTAAATTGCGGCATTTAGCCCAAGTTCCGGGAGTTTACGTCCCCAGTTTGTACGAGGTAACTTATCTGGATGCAACTGAGGGGATTAAATCGATTCAGCCTGTCGATTCGGGAATTCCCAGTATGGTTGAAAAACAGACTTATCGCGGCAATACTTTATCTGCTTCCACTGTGGTGACAGAAAAAGCGGCTTGGGAAAATATTTACATGGTGGAAGTGGTTCGTAGTTGTCCAGAAATGTGCCGTTTTTGTTTGGCAAGTTATCTGACTTTGCCGTTTAGAACTGCGAGTTTGGAGGGTTCGCTAATTCCGGCGATCGATCGCGGTTTAGCTGTGACTAATCGTTTGGGTTTGTTGGGTGCTTCTGTCACTCAGCACCCGGAATTTGAAGCGTTGCTGGATCATTTGAATCATCCGAAATACGACGGCGTGCGGCTGAGTCTTTCTTCGGTAAGGACGAATACGGTGACAGTTAAGCTAGCAGAAATATTGACCAACAGAGACAGCAAATCTGTGACAATTGCGGTGGAAAGCGGGAGCGATCGCCTCCGCAAAATCGTTAACAAAAAACTCACAAATGACGAAATTATCCAAGCTGCTATTAATGCTAAAGCTGGCGGATTAAAGGGAATTAAACTTTACGGAATGGCGGGAATTCCCGGCGAAGAAATGGAGGATTTAGAGGAGACGGTGGAGATGATGCGGGCGATTAGAAAAGCCGCTCCCGGTTTGCGGTTGACTCTGGGATGCAGCACTTTTGTCCCCAAATCTCACACTCCTTTTCAGTGGTTTGGAGTGAATAAAGATGCGGAGAAGAGGCTGAAGTTTTTAGATAAAGAATTGCGTAAGTTAGGTTTAGAATTTAGACCTGAAAGCTATAACTGGTCTGTGATTCAGGGTTTGTTGTCAAAGGGCGATCGGCGGTTGTCTCGGCTGTTGGAATTAGTGCGGCATTACGGCGATACTTTGGGCAGTTATCGGCGGGCATTTAAGGAGTTGCGCGGACAGTTGCCTGAGATGGATTTTTATGTTTTTCAAGAGTGGGAATTGGATCAGGTTTTGCCTTGGAGTCATTTAAAAGGGCCGCTACCGGAGGCGACTTTGAAGAAGCATTTAGCGGAGGCGATGAGTCATTTTAGGACGAAGGATTTGCAGTTGACGAGTTAAGAAATAGCGGATGCGAAAGTGCGTTAGCGAAGCCCTCGAAGAGGAGCGCATCTTTGCAAGTAAGTAGATTGAAAGCTAACTTAACAAGATAAAATAAGGAGCGACGTACTATAATACAATTATGCCAGAAGTTCAACCCAAGGAAATTCAGCGTTATGTCACATCAGATGGCAGAGTACCTTTCGCTGAGTGGTTTGATTCCTTCAAAGATACAAACACTCAAGCCAAGATTCGATCTAGGCTAAATCGGGTTGTTACTGGTAATTTGGGAGACTATCGTTCAGTTGGAGAAGGAGTTTGCGAACTCAGAATAGACTATGGCCCTGGTTTCCGAATCTATTTTGGGCAAGTTGGAACAACAATTGTGCTTCTCCTCTGCGGTGGAGATAAAAGCACTCAAAACCGAGATATCCTCCAAGCAAAAGAATACTGGACAGATTACAACAGGATTTAAAACAATGGCTAAAAGTATTCCCGATCATCCGTTTTTGATTGAATCTCTGAGAAAAAACCCGGCATTGTCAGCCGCCTATATAACGGCGACTATAGAGGAAATCGACCCGGAACCTGAATTGCTGAAACTTGCTCTGGGCGATGTAGCAGAAGCTTTGGGTCTACCAAAAATGACTCCAGAACAATATGAATTGCACTTAAAAAAACTGGATGAATTGCTGTCGCAGCAAGGAAGTGATGCGATTTACAATCTGGGAACTTGGCTGAATGCTTTGGGATTGAAACTAACAGTTGCTGTTTGTACTGATACAGAGGATAATACTGCAAATGCTGAAACGCGATCGGAAATAACTGTTTAACTTGATCTACAAAATGCCTAATTTTCGATATTCATCCTTAATTAATGCCACCGTTGAAGCAGTCTGGAACTTTCACGAAAGGCCGGGCATTCGGCAACTTTTGACCCCGCCTTGGCAACCGGTTCAAGATAAGACGAGGAGCGACATACTATAATACAATTATGGCAGAAGTCCAACGAGAGTGAAATTCAGCGTTATGTTGCCTCAGACGGTCAAGTGCCGTTTGATAACTGGTATGATTCGCTCCGAGATAGCAAAATTTCAACAATTATCAATAAAAGACTTAACCGAGTTATTTTGGGGAATTTGGGAGATTGTCAATCAGTTGGAAATGGAGTCTTTGAATTAAGGATAGACTATGGCCCTGGTTTCAGAATCTATTTTGGGCAAGTAGGAACAACAATTATACTTCTTCTGTGCGGAGGAGATAAAAGCACTCAAGACCGAGACATTCGCCAAGCAATAGAATACTGGACAGATTATAGGAGTTAAAAAAATGCCTAAAAGTTTACCGTATCATGACTTTTTGATGGCACGGCTAAAAAACCCCAGTTATGCGGCAGTCTATCTCGAAACTCATTTTGAATTAGATGAAGGCGAAGAACCTGACGAAGCATTGCTGAAACGAGCTCTGGGCGATGTAGCTGAAGCTCTAGGTCTACCAAAAATGACTCCAGAACAATATGAATTGCACTTAAAAGAACTGGATGAATTGCTATCGCAGCAAGGAAGCAATACAATTTACAATCTGGGAACTTGGCTGAATGCTTTGGGATTGAAACTAACAGTTGCTGTTTGTACTGAGACAGAGGATAATACTGCAAATGCTGAAATTCCCGCACAATTAAGTGTTTAGCAAAATTCAAAAAATGCCCAATTTTAAATACTCGTCGCTGATTAATGCCACCGTTGAAACAGTCTGGAACTTTCACGAAAGACCCGACATTCTGCAACTTTTGACTCCGCCTTGGCAACCGGTGAAAATCATTCGCCGCGAAGGGGGACTCGATGTGGGTGCTGTATCAGAATTTCGCCTGTTATTGGGGCCAATTCCTGTAAAATGGGTGGCGACTCACACTGAGTGCGAACAATATCGCTTGTTTGTTGATGAACAAACTGAGGGGCCAATGGCACGTTGGGTTCACCGACACGAGTTTACCTCAGAAAATGGCCAGACTAGATTGACAGATGCGATCGCATTTTCGATACCGGGCGGCCCGATTGTCGATTTGCTGTTAGGTTGGTGGGTGGAAATGCGGTTAACAGATATGTTTCGCTACCGCCACGAAGTCACAAAAAGAGAGTGCGAGAAAGATGCAAACAACGGCTGAATATTACTGTGCTTTCTGCGGCGAACCGAGTACAACTTTTGTTGATATCAGCGGTGGTATGGAGCAATCTTATATCGAAGATTGTCAGGTTTGCTGTCGCCCGAATGTTCTTTATGTCAGAATAGATGAAGATACCCTGGATATTGAAATAGATACTGACTATCAAGAATAAGTGACTATAAAAATGTCGGAATTGCCTTTGATGCTGACGTGGTAGAATTTATCAATCTTGAAGCGGCTGCTTCTACGAAAGCCCGAAAAATTCGAGAGTTTACCGAACAGTTTGGCGACATTTCTGGGTGCCATTGAATTGCTATCATCCAAGGGTGATAGCAGTGCTCCATTGCTTCTACCAAAGTGTCAGGTGCATCGGCTACTATTTGCCAATCGGATGTTACCTTTCGCACTGCTTGATGATGCCAGGAAACAACTGTTGTTGAAGTTTTTCCCATAATTTTTGCTAGCCGACTGGTGGGCTCAATTTCAATGGTATGCTCGATCGCACGCGGGGGAATTCCCGATCCGTGATTAACCTCATCTCCGTAAGCATCCGGTACGTGAATCACCAAACTGCCGCCGCTGGCTACGTTCAACATTTGCATTCCCCGGCAAATCCCCAACACAGGTATGTCAGCCTTCAAAGCTAGCTTTGCTAAGCTTAATTCAAAATTGTCGCGTTCTGCATTAACCGAGTAAACTGTGCGATCGACATAACCGCCATACAGTTCTGGGTTAATATCTCCGCCCCCGGAAAAAATCAAACCATCTACTGCATCCAAAATACTAGCCGGATCTAATTGATTGGGCGGCAGTAAAATCGGAATGCCACCAGCCGCCTGCACTGCATCAATATAAGTTCCATTTAAACGATATTCGCCTGCTGGACAGCGGTTGTATGTTGTGATGCCAACAATCGGAAATTTTTTCATTTGCTAGAGGTTGGGAGATAATTATTTAGATTAATACTCAGATTTGGCACTATTTGTAATCAGTGTTTCATGGGCGGGCTACTAGGAGCAACGACCCACAATAAAACTTACTTATTGTTGTGAAACAGGCATCTTGCCTGTTTCTTGTCTGATTACTTGTGATGGATTTCTAGATTAAACTGAAAATTACCAGCACTGCTGTCTAATTTGTAACAGTTTTACTATTAGTTTCCGGCAGGGGTTTGCGCGTGCACAGATAAGCCAGCGGCCCGAACAGCGGCACTAATGTTACTGCCCAAAATGCTGTAGAGTTCTGCATTCCTCGGCGCGCCATCTCGTCTCCTAATAAGGCAGGAAATAGCAGGCAAAGCATACAAAAATCTAAACTCATTACATGGATAAAGCGGCTAGTCTGCCACTGCTGAATAAAATCAGACCAATCGCCGTTTGTCAAGCCAAAGGCAACTAAACCAACAGCAGCTAATGTTAAGAAAAATCCAGTAAAACGGGAGTCTAATATCTTTAAAAAGATATTTTTTTGACCGGGAAATTCTGGATTAGGTTCGCGCAGGGCTAAATAAGGCAGCAAGGCAACGGCGCCGACGCCAAAGGATAAAGTGGCAAATAACCATGCAGGTATTTTCTGGCCCCTGCCGTCAGCAAATAAGACGCAACTGTAGATGAGCGGCCAGACTCCCATGAGGTTGAATAACGCTACAATTAAAGGGTTGATGTCTGCTATTTTGCCTGTGGAAATATTGGTAATTAGTGTGATGGTTTTTTCTGGGCTGTCGGGTGGTGCAAATACAAAGGCGTAGGTGATAAATGCAATCCAAAGCAGCCAAAATCCAATTTTTCTGAACATAGTTAGTTTTTCTGACTTCTGATATTACTATAGCAAGCTTCAAGGGTTTTTGAATAAGACTTTTTTTATTTACCGCAGAGGACGCAGAGGACGCAGAGGAAGAGAGGAGAATATTTGAATGTCTTGCTATTTGGTATTGCGGGTTTTGGGTAGATTGCTAAATTTTTGCATAAATTGGCGATCGATCCAATCTTTCCAGTACCACAACAACCCTGATTCCCACATGAAAGATCCGCGAGATGCGATCGCCCTTTTATTCCCAGTACCAATTAACCCTAGGTATTGTTCCTGCGGTGCAAAGGGTTTCAGCGGTTTTTCCAATAAAAACTGCTGCAAATTATCAAACAGCGGTTTGCCCTGACGCACGGCAAACACGCCTGCTTTGGGACGGGGATAATTAACCATCGCAGCGATATCGCCAGCCCCAAATACGTTGGGGTGAGAGACTGATTGCAGGCAATCGTTGACTTGCATAAAGCCGTTTGAGTCGGCTGCTAAACCGGATTCTCTTATCCAATTGGCTGCCGATGCTTGTGTCACCCAAAAAATGATCTCGCACTCTAATTCTAAACCTGATTTACAGGAAATTTTGGCATTGGGCATTGGGCATTGGGCATTGGGCATCGGGCATTCTTGATTATCTTCTATGTCACTCGTTTCTGGCTTTTCTATAGCACTAACTTTTTCCATTAAATGCAGTTTAATCCCACGACTAATCAGAATTTCTTTCAGGCGGCGACGCACCCGTTTGTTATGTCCCGGCATTAATTCAGCACCGCTATGAAACAAATGAATTTCTGATGATGAATTTTCTAAATTTTCTTCCCTGGGACGACTTCCATCGGACTTCCCCAATCGAGATTGCATATTTAATGCTAATTCTACGCCGCCTGCACCGCCCCCTACAATGGCGATCCGCAGCGGTTTTTGGAGAGAGTTTTGCCTTTCGGAAATTAACTGATTCCAGCTAGCTAAAAACTCCGGTACGGGTTTAGCTGCAATTGCATATTTAGCGGCACCCGGTACAGATAAAGTCGCAGGAGTGCTGCCGATATCCACCGAAAGCACATCAAAATTAACGGGAGGAAAAGTTTGACAAATAACTAAAGTTTTGTTAAGGTCGATCGCGATCGCCCGATCGATTAATATTTGACACCTGGCAAATTCAGCGAGCGATCGCAAATCGATGTGACATTGATCATAATCGTAAAACCCGGCCACGTGCCCCGGCAGCATCCCCGAATAAGGCGCGTGCAGCACATCGCTAATCAGAGTCAAACGCACACCGGGCAGCGGTTTGATACCGAACATTTTTAATACGATAGCATGACTGTGACCGCCGCCAATTAACACTAAATGTTTCACAATTACAGATGTTCGAGCGAGATATTCCAGCACCGATATTGTACAGCACTTGCACTCCTGGGGCCGCACAGTCCGGTAAGGAAGGCTTGCAGTGCGTAATTGATTTCCCAGGAGTTAGACAGAATGCTGTCACTTACCCTCTGTCTCAGAGATTATACGGAGCTCAGTTGCGATCGCATAACATCAATTCACCCATTTCAGTTAACCGATTCCACATTCAGCGCCAATGGCTGTAGACTGTAGAGCGAGCAAATTTTATCACCAAATTATGCCAGGGTGTGTTTCAATAGCTAACTCACCATTCAAAACTATGACATTACGCATCATTCCGCGCAGTTGGCAGCGATCGATTAAAACTCTTTTCCCGCTTCTGTTTGCCCTGTCATTCATTATAGTATTGCTGGCGAACCACTTCATTCCGGCGATCGCCCAGGAACCCCGCCAGGAAATTCGCGGCGTTTGGATGACGACAAACGACAAAGACATCCTCAGAGATCGTCGCAAACTAGGAGATGCTGTCAGCAAACTAAAACGGTTAAATTTCAACACAATCTATCCCGTTGTCTGGAATTCTGGCTATGCAATGTATCCCAGCGATGTAGCGCAGCAAAAAGACATTCAACCCTTTGTTTACAGAGGGTTAGAGGGACAAGATATGATCGGAGATTTGATAGCTCAAGCTCACCGCCAAGGCTTGCTAGTAATTCCTTGGTTTGAGTTTGGTTTCATGGCTCCTCCCACATCAGAATTAGCCTTAAATCATCCCGATTGGCTGACACAAAAACAGGACGGCAGCCAAACATCAATCGGTGCAGGTGGCGAAGTAGTTTGGCTCAATCCCTTTCATCCCGAAGTGCAGCAATTCATTACCGAACTCGTACTAGAAATCACCACTAAATATAACGCCGACGGCATTCAATTTGACGATCACATGAGTTTGCCGTCTGAATTTGGATACGATGAGTACACAGTTGCTTTGTATACCAAAGAAACAAAAAAAGCTCCGCCCAAAGATTTTCAAAACCCAGCATGGGTGCAATGGCGAGCCAATAAAATTACCGCTTTTATGTCGCAGCTAAATCAAGCCGTCAAAGCAGTAAAACCCCATGCCATTTTCTCAATTTCTCCCAATTACTACGACTTTGCTTACAAACATCACCTGCAAGATTGGCTGGCTTGGGTGCGTTTGGATATTGCCGACGAGCTAATCGTGCAAGTCTACCGTTCCAATCTAGAATCATTTGTAGACAAGATTAACCGTCCAGAAATGCAAGAAGCGCAGCAAAAAATTCCCACCGGAGTTGGGATTATGACAGGTTTGAGAAATAGCCCAGTACCGATTCAGCAAATTAAATCTCAGGTGCAAGCAGTCCAAGGATACGGCTTAGGCGTCGCTTTCTTCTACTACGAAAGCTTGTGGGAATATGCACCAGAACCTCTAGCAGTTCGACTTTCTCAATTTAGCGGTTTCTTCCCGTCTTCTGCATTCCGAACAGCGCTACAAATACCCAGACGCGCAGCGACTTTCCCTCCGCCTGCGCCACCCAAACCAGACCCCAAAGCTAAGCCAGAGCAACCTACCAAAAACAGCCCACCTTCGCCCTCGCCAACCACGTAAAAGAATTAAAGAGTCATCAGTCATTAGTCATTGGTCATTGGTCATTAGTCATTAGTCATTGGTCATTGGTCATTAGTCATTAGTTAGAAACCATTAATTCGGACGGGCGGGTTTTACCAATAATATTGACGGCAACTAAAAGGAACTAAAAACCCGCCCCTGCCCAGCTAATAATTGCCTACAATACATTAGCAACACAACATTGTTGTGTCCAAATCAGAATATCTGTATTGCTGCTAATATTAACTCCGGTTGATTAATCATATAGCAATCCTAAATCATTTGTGAATTTCTTACTCCCTCCCCTTAGCAAGGGGAGGGTTGGGGTGGGGTAAAAAAATTACGAGTCATTTAGGATTGCTATACTAGCCGGAGCGGGTTTACGAGATAATCAGTTGTAGGCAATTATGGTTGGTAAAACCCGCCCCTACACTTGATTAATCATACTAGCCGGAGCGGGTTTACGAGATAATCAGTTGTAGGCAATTATGGTTGGTAAAACCCGCCCCTACACTTCTGTGTGATTATTTAACCGGACTTGCTATAACAACTACCATCAATAAAAATGCAAACTCACCAAAAAATTTTACTTCCAAAAATGGGCTGCGGCACTTGGGCCTGGGGCAACAGATTCCTCTGGGGCTACAATGAAAGCATGGACGAGGAATTGCAAGCCGTTTTCAATCTTTGTGTTAGTAACGGTGTCACTTTATTCGATACCGGGGACTCTTACGGAACAGGGAAATTAAACGGACGCAGCGAACAGCTTTTGGGTCAGTTTTCTCAACAATATCAAGGTGCAAATAAAGAGAGTATTTGTATTGCGACAAAACTGGCTGCTTATCCTTGGAGACTGACGCGACAATCAATGATATCGGCTGGCAAAGCCTCTGCGGCGCGCCTCGGAAAAAATGTAGATTTGGTGCAAATGCACTGGTCTACAGCTAATTACGCTCCTTGGCAAGAGGGGGCTCTTTTAGACGGTTTGGCTGACCTTTATGAGCAAGGATTGGTCAAGGGAGTGGGCTTGTCTAATTACGGGCCGAAACGGCTGAAATGGGTGCATCAAAGATTTAGCGATCGCCAAATTCCTATTGTTACTTTACAAGTGCAATATTCGCTACTTTCTACCTATCCGGTGACAGAACTCGGATTGAAAGATGTTTGCGATGAATTGGGGATAAAATTGATTGCTTACAGTCCTCTAGCCTTGGGTTTGCTGACGGGTAAATATTCCGAAAACGGCTCGTTTCCTAAAGGCATCCGAGGTTTGGCGTGCAAGCAGCTACTTCCGGGAATGCGATCGCTTTTGGAATGTTTGCGAGAAATAGCGGCATTCAGAAACAAGACTGTTTCGCAGGTAGCAATCAACTGGTGCATCTGCAAGGAAACTCTTCCGATTCCGGGGGCTAAATCTGTGGAACAGGCGAGGGATAATATTGGTGCTTTGGGCTGGGAGTTAGACTCAGGGGAGATTGCCGAATTGGATAAGGTGGCGGCGAGTGTAGATAAAAAAATGGTGCAGAATATCTTTCAAACTCGGTAAAAAGACTCTCGCGTGGGGTGGGGGCGGGTTTATTTAAGCTGTCTGCATTCTTTAAATCTTTTGGTGAACCCGCCCCTACAGTTTTTTGACGGCGGGTGCAAGAGATCGGGTTAAATAGATATGATTGCTGTAGGGGCGGGTTTTACAAACTATCATTGCCTAAAATCAATAATCTCATAAACCCGCCCCCACCGGATGACACAATCTTTCATTGATTCACACAAAAATTTTCCACGCAGCGCACAAACATTTCTACACCCATCCCCAGCGCAGTTTCATCAAAATCAAAACGCGGGTGATGGTGCGGGTAAGCCAAGTTTTTCTCTGGATTTGCCGAACCCAAAAAGAAATAGCAACCAGGGACTTCTTGCAAAAAGAACGACATATCCTCGCCGCCCATTGTTTGACATTCGGGAACGATTCCGGCAGGAGTTTCGACAACTGATTCTGCCACGCCGCGCACTAATTCAGCTATTCTCGAATCATTAATAACTGGCGGATAAAGCGCACAGTAATCTAATTGGTAATTAGCCCCGTGACTCTGACAAATTCCAGCAATTACTTGCTCGATTCGCTGTGCAAAATAACCTTGATATGCTGGGTTGAAATAGCGCACCGTGCCAGCGATTTGAGCGGTGTCGGCAATGACGTTGTGGGTGTGGCCTGCGTGGAATTTGCCGACAGTTACTACCGCTGAGTCGATCGGGTCAATGTTCCGCGCGACAATAGCCTGCAAAGCGCTGACAATTTGGGCTGTAACTACGATCGAGTCCACAGTCTGATGTGGCATTGCGCCGTGTCCACCTTTGCCAAAAATCGTGCAGTCAAAAACTTCCACAGCCGCCATCAGCGCGCCGCTGCGGACGCCTACAGTGCCTAAAGGTAGATTGTTCCACAAATGCAAGCCGACGATCGCATCAACATCAGGATTCTTCAAAACTCCCGCTTCAATCATCGGTTTTGCGCCTCCTGGCCCTTCTTCGGCGGGCTGAAAGATAAATTTTACTTTACCCGAAAAGCTGTGTTTGTGCTTAGCAAGATAACAAACAGTACCAAGGGCGATCGCAGTGTGGCCGTCGTGGCCGCAAGCGTGCATAATTCCATCATGCTGCGATCGATAATCCACCTCATTTTCTTCTTGAATAGGCAAAGCATCCATATCCGCCCGAATTGCCAAAACCCGCCCCGGTTTGCCGCTGTCTATAGTGGCGACAATACCAGTTTTAGCAATATTAGTTTCATGCTCAATGCCCCATTCCTGCAACTTTTGCGAGATAAACTGCGCCGTTAAATTTTCATCAAAACTCAACTCCGGTTTTTGATGCAAAAGGCGACGCCATTCGACTAGCTGAGGCTGCAAATTTCTAATTTCCAGCCGCAACTGAGATAAATCGACAGAGGTTAAATTCGGTAAAGTAGAAACCATGTTTTATTCTCCTTATAGCAATTCTGAATGAATAATTTGTGAAACTCTCTCTTCTCTTTCTCTGCGCTCTCTGCGCTCTCTGCGGTTAAAATAAAATCTTAGTGTTTAACCGCAGAGGACGCAGAGTACGCAGAGTTCGAGAAGAATGAGAAAGAGAGGTGTTGAGAATAGGGTTATTTAGAAGTCTGAGGAACTAAATTAACCCCTGGCAGTAACTGTTCTAAATCTAAATCTGAAGCAATTTTAGCTAATTTAGCAAGGTCAGTCGGGTCATCTAAATGCGGCAAAATACCCAACACAGGTATTTGAGTCAGCGACTGGATCAAATCAACGGGCGCTAAATCGGCAATTTCTTGTTCAGAATAAGCTTTAACACAATTGAGCACAATTCCTCTGAGCTTAAAACCAGTGTGTCTGGCGAGAGCAACATTTGCCACAGCTTGCCCGATCGCCCCCAACCTCACAGGTACTACCAAAACCCCCCTCAGCCGCCAATCCCTGGCAATATCGGCCACCGTCAATTCCCACGTTACAGGCGATCCCAGCCCTCCCAAAGCTTCCACCAACACAAAATCCTTGCGTTCAGAGAGGCTTTGCCAAGCCGTCCAGACCTTTTCGAGTTCGATACGTCTCCCCTCCCGTTCCGCAGCAATTGGTGGTGCTAGAGGCGCATCAAAGTGCAGCGGATTGAGTTCTTCGGGGGATTGGTCGAGGGAAAACAAACGGGTGTAGAGTTCGCGATCGCCCGTTCCTGTTTGCATGAGTTTCATAATTCCCAAACTGCGATCGGGAAAATACATTTGCCAATAAGCAGCCAGAGCGCTGGTCAAAACAGTTTTGCCCGCGTCGGTATCAGTTCCAGTAATTAGCAGCGAGTTCATTGGCAAATAGCTAACAAGTAATTGGCATCAACCTCAGTCTAGGGGAATTTTGCCAGAAGTTTAGAGTTCTGGCGATGGTGCGGGTGTTGGTGCTGGTTCCGGTGACGGCGCGGGTTCCGGTTCCGGTTGCGGCGACGGTGCCGGAGTTGGGGCCGGTTCCGGCGATGGTGCAGGAGTTGGCGCCGGTTCCGGCGACGGTGCGGGAGTCGGTGACGGTGCCGGAGTTGGTGCGGGAGTCGGTGACGGTGCCGGAGTTGGCGCGGGCGTCGGTGACGGTGCCGGAGTTGGTGCCGGAGTTGGTGCCGGCGTCGGTTTGGGCGCGGGAGTCGGCGCGGGCGTCGGTTTGGGTGCGGGAGTTGGCGCTGGGCTGGGTTCTGGCAAAGGTTCTGGCAAAGGTTCTGGGCTTGGTTCCGGCAAAGGTTCTGGACTTGGTTCCGGCAAAGGTTCTGGGCTCGGTTCCGGCAAAGGTTCTGGGTTCGGTTCCGGCAAAGGTTCTGGGCTGGGTTCTGGCACAGGTTCTGGGCTTGGGGTTGCCAAAGGTTGCGGGGTTGGGGTTGGCAAAGGTAGCGGGTTTGGTATCGGAGTTAGTGTCGGCGTCGGATTTGTAAGTGCTGGCGGTGTCGGAGTGGGTTTGGGCCGCGAATTGTTGAGAAATGAGCCGACTAAAGCCCAGGAACCAAAGCCCGTCAAGATTACTAAGCCGGCCAGCAGTCCGATCGCAGCAATGGGATTGTCCCAAAAAGTGTCGGCAGCAGGCTCAATTAACGGGTCTGGCTGTTTTTTTTGGGGGTGGGAACTCTCGGCGGCGGGCTCTGGCGGCCTGCCCACGGCCACCGTTGCTATTAGCGAAGGGTTTGTCGGCACCACTGCTGGCGGCGCGGGCGGTACAGTTGGCTGGCTAGGCTTAGGATTAGTTTGGGTGTCGAGTGCTTGGGCGACTTCGCTGACAGATTGATATCGATCGCCCGGAGACCGGCTCAACATCCGATTCAGCACCAAAGCCAAACCCGGGCTCACCTGCGCTTGCTGCTGCCAATTCCACTGCAGCGTTGTTTGATCGAGTAATTCCTGCGGTTCTTTGCCTGTCAGCAGGACGATCGCCGTTACAGCTAAAGCGTAGAGGTCGCTGCTGGCTGTTGCCCGCCCGCTTTGCAACTGTTCCATCGGCGCGTAGCCGATTTTACCGACAGTTGTCGCGTGGGCTGTTCCTTCGGGAGACTGGACTTTGGTGGCGAGTTCCTTCACCACTCCAAAGTCAATCAGCACCGGCAACTTGTCGTTTTCACGGAGGATGATATTTTCTGGGGAGATGTCGCGGTGGATGATGCCGCGGGCGTGGATGTGAGCGAGTACCGGCAGCATTTGCCGGATAAATACCAAGACTTCGGCTTCGGTGAAGCTGCGACCATTTGAAGTTCGATCGAGCATTAGTTCGCGGTAAGTCATTCCTTCCACGTAATCTTGCACTAAAAACAAACGCTGGTTCTCTTCAAATATTGCCCGAAACTGGGGAATTTGTGGGTGCCCAATTTGGTAAAGTATTGCCGCCTCTCTTTGAAACAATTCCTTCGATTTTTCCAAAACATAAGGCCCGCTTTGCACCGGAATCAATTCCTTCAGGGCGCAGCGTTCTTGAAACCGTCCCAAATCTTCTACTAAATAAGTCCGGCCAAATCCTCCTTGACCTAAAATATTCACCAAGCGGTAGCGGTTTTGTAGGAGAGTTCCAATAGCAATAGGTGGCTGCATAAGTTTAAGTTGAAACTGTTAAAAAATAGACGATCGCTCACAGACTTAGTAATGCTAGGTCTTTAATGCTCTTGAGCATACTTCACTATCTGTAGTCCCCAGTCCCGACCAAAGTTAGTATTTTACATTTTTTTGACATTCTTGGACGCAAGGATGGTCAGAAACCGGGTTTTTTCACGAAAATACACAGGTTGCAACCCGCAGCTCCGATCGAAAACCCGGTTTCTGCGTCAATATCTCAAGGGAGAAATGCACGATTTTCGTAGAAACCGGGTTTTTTGGCCTTAGCCCTATTGACACTCCCCTGGCTAAAGCCGAGGGGATTCTTGATTCGCAGAATCGACTTGCCGATGCAGAATTACTTCAACATCAGTAGCGGTCAACTCTCCACAAGCGTTCGGATCTAAGATCCAAGTTCCGACGTGCCCCGCCGTACTCAATCCCCGACTTAGGATTACTTTAGCTGCGTTGTGATCGCGATCTAATACACATCCACACCGACAAGTATGAGTTCGGGTTGATAGACTTTTCTTGACAATGGTTCCGCAGCTAGAGCATTCTTGACTCGTCCCGTGGGCTGGTACGGCAATTGTAATTCTTCCGAATACTTTACCAAAATATTCCATCCACACTCGAAACATATACCAAGATGCGTCGTTAATTGATTTAGCTAAGCAGTGATTCTTCACCATATTTTTGATTCTCAAATCTTCATAGACTACACAGTCGTTTGACTGGATGACGCATCTTGCTAACTTCACGGCAAAATCTTTACGCTGTCTACTTATTTTGAGGTGGCGTTTTCCTAGAATCACTCTAGCTTTTTTTCTGTTTTCTGAACCTTTGACTCGCTTTGAGAGCCGTCTTTGGGCTTTCTTTAATCGGCGCTCTCCTTTGCCCAGAAAACGCGGATTTTCGACGGCAACGCCATTGGAGTCTGTGTAGAACTCTTTCAGTCCCACATCTAATCCAATAGCATTGCCTGTAACTTCAACCTTCTCGGAACGGTCAACTTGAACGCAAAACTGGATGTAATATCCATCGGCTCGTTTGACTAAGCGCACTCGCTTAATTTGGCTAAGCTGATAAAAATGTAAGTCTCGCGTTCCTTTCAGCTTGAGTTTTCCGATGCCTTTTTTATCGGTAAAAGTGATAGATTTTCGGTCAGTTGCCATCCGCCACCCGGTCGTTTTATATTCGACCGACCGATTGTCTTTCTGAAACTGCGGAAAAGCCTTTTTTCCTGGGATTTTCTTTTTACAGTTGTCGTAGAATCGGGCGATTGCCGACCACGCTCTTTCTGCGCTTGATTGTCGAGCCATGCTGTTGAGTTCATCGCAAAACGTCCATTCTTTAGCTAAAACAGCACTGTACTTATTCAAGTCATACTTGTTGACTTTTTCGTTTTCCATCCAAAAGCGCAATGCTTTGTTACGGATGAATTGCACTGTTCTGATTGCTTCGTCTACAGCCTCAAATTGCTGCTTTTTTCCGTAGGCTTTGAACTCAAAAACTAGCATGACTTCGACCTCATCACGATGTTGCTTATGCTACCAGCATCAGCTTAAGGTCGCCAAAGTTGTTCACAAAGCTTTACATAGTTGCACCCTAGGTCGTAATCCTGAAATGTAATGAAAGATGCTGGGAGGCTAAAGCCTCCTTCTCTCTTTCATCCCCGGACTTTAGTCACGGGGTTTTCATGTTCGATTGTTATAAAGCTTGAGATGATTTATGGGAGATGTCTACTGACTACTGACTAATGACTACTGACTAATGACTACTGACTACTGACTACTGACTACTGACTACTGACTACTGACTACTGTCAACTGTTAAGCTTTGCTTTCACCATGTCTTGAATTCTGTTACCGTCTGCTTTGCCCTTAAGCTGCTGCATTGCCTTGCCCATCACCTTGCCCATATCCTTTGCAGAAGTAGCGCCAACCGATGCAATCACTTCGTCAACGACTTGACTCACCTCTGCGTCTGACATCTGGGGTGGCAAATACTCTTCAACAATGGCTAACTCCGCTTCTTCTTGTGCCACTAAATCTTCGCGGCCACCTTTGCGGTATTGTTCGATCGAATCCCGGCGCTGTTTGGCTATTTGCATCAAAATTTCCATTTCTTGAGCTTCTGTCAGCGTTTCTTGCCCGGAGGGACGGAGGCTGACTTCTTTTTCGAGAATAAATTTCTTGATGCCGCGAACTGTTTCCAAGCGAACTTTGTCCTTGGACTTCATGGCTGCTTTGATTTCTGCGTCAATGCGTTCTCTTAAGCTCATCGATTTCTACCTTGCTTTGCCCGATATCAAAAATCTGGAGTATGCTCCGATTCTTAACTTTTTTTACAGTATTTTTCCAGTTTATTGCCTGTTGGTGGCTTTTTTATCGCATTGAACCCGGATGCCTTCGGCCTTCGACTGAATTTGGGGTGGCTGCACTTGCAGCCTCAGCCCCAAATTGACTCTCGCCAGAACTTTTAGACGCAGGGGCACAAGTGCGATCGTACTTCTGCCAGTACAGAGGTCGCTAGAACCCACATTCCACGCCCTGGGGTGTCACACAGCATAATTACGCAGAATGCTCTATCTTTACAGTAATAAATTATGCCCTTAAAAAGTAATTTATCCGTTAATCTACGGTATTTTAGTATAATTTATAGTTTTATTGCTGGATAAAAATAAGTAAAAACCGATTGTGACCGTTGAAGGTGTCGAATGTGGGCTAGAAACCCGGTTTCTCGGACATATTTCTGCAAGTCCTATTCAATTCGCCTAACCTAACACTTGTGGTCGCCCCGAAAGTTAAATGTATTAAAAAATTGGCTGAATATTTCTAGTTTCAGATGGTAAGATAGCGATGGAATAAACGTCCTGCAAGAGGCCTGCTGTGATCCGTTCTGCTACTTTACCGCTTCCGCTTCCCGAGCCGCCGGTTTCCGCTCATGACCGTCTGCGGCTGTTCTCCGGTTCTGCTAATGTTCCCCTCGCCCAAGAGGTGGCTCGCTATCTGGGGATAGATTTGGGGCCGATGGTTCGCAAGCGGTTTGCTGATGGGGAACTCTACGTTCAAATTCAAGAATCGATTCGGGGTTGCGATGTTTACTTGATTCAGCCAACTTGCTGTCCGGTAAACGATCGCCTCATGGAATTGTTAATTATGATCGATGCTTGTCGCCGCGCTTCGGCTAGACAAATTACTGCTGTCATTCCCTATTACGGATATGCTAGGGCTGACCGCAAAACGGCCGGAAGAGAGTCGATTACTGCAAAATTAGTGGCTAATTTGATTACGGAAGCTGGGGCAGGTCGCATTTTGGCGATGGATTTGCACTCGGCTCAGATTCAAGGTTATTTTGACATTCCTTTCGATCACGTTTACGGTTCGCCGGTGCTTTTGGATTATCTGGCGAGCAAGCAATTGACGGATATTGTTGTGGTTTCGCCGGATGTTGGCGGAGTCGCTAGGGCGAGAGCTTTTGCCAAAAAGCTTGGTGATGCTCCCCTGGCAATTATTGACAAGCGCCGCCAAGCTCACAACGTGGCAGAAGTGATGAACCTCATCGGTGATGTCAGGGGCAAAACTGCTGTTTTGGTGGACGACATGATCGATACTGCAGGCACCATTTCTGAGGGCGCCCGATTGTTGCGCCGCGAGGGTGCGAGGCAGGTTTATGCTTGTGCTACTCATGCGGTGTTTTCGCCTCCGGCGATCGAGCGTTTGTCTAGCGGGGTTTTGGAAGAGGTAATTGTTACGAATACAATTCCTGTACCGGAAGAGAACCGTTTTAAGCAGTTGACGGTGCTTTCGGTAGCCAATTTGCTCGGAGAAACTATTTGGCGGATTCACGAAGATAGTTCTGTAAGTAGTATGTTCCGCTAGACAGGAAAGGCGCTTTTTGAATGTGTGTTTTAGGGTGCGTTAACAAGAGTGTAACGCACCGTTTTTTTGCTCAATAGTGCGATCGTTTCCCGCCAGTAATCAGCCCAGGCGCATCTAAATTTTACTGTCAAGTCCCATCAAATTCTTGTGGAGTGGGCGTCTCGCCCGCTCGGAAAATACAATTTAGATGCCCAACTGCTTATCCAGTTCCTCGGTAAAATAACGGTTATAAGTTTGTAGTAAGGACTCAAGTCCTCATACAATTCGCTCGGACTTGAGTTTTCACTACGAACCAATTTGACGATCGCCGATCGATCGCACTTGGTACCACCGGAACAAGAGATGGTAAAATTCTATCTTGTTGTTGGAAGAGGGCGACTTTTTTATATTCTAGATAAGTCTCATCACCATAAGGAGCCAATAGGGAAAAATCATGAAACATTCACTTGTACGAACAGTGGCCGCACTGGCCGGTTCAGCAATTTTAACACTTGGCGCGATCGGTTCGGCTAAAGCATTTACTTTTGACGAAACCGAAATTAACCAAGACCGAGTAATTGTCATCGCCCAACCCCGCCCTTTCGGTGGCTACCAATTGCTAATTGTAGAACAAGTATCTGACAAGCGAAAGTGCTGGAGCGAAAGCGGCTCTAATCCCGTGAAAGTCGATCCGTTATTAGTTACTTTTGATTTCACCGGTATTTGTGGCCGCGCAACAGACAGCAACGGCTTTTCAATTCGCATGGCAGGCACCGATTTAGCATTAAAATACACCCTGACTTTGGAAACTGTTGATGGTAATGTTCTACTAATGGGAACCCCGGTAGATTACCAAGGTAAATCTGTGATTATCGGTCGCACAAATGGCGATGTTAACGAATTCATGAAAATTACTCTCGATCCTGCTTGGCGCTTGAGTAAAAGAGCTTACCAAGGACGCACATTAGGTCACTTTTATTTCACTACCAATGAACCCGCACCGGGAGAAATTGGCAATACCGGAGGCAATACCGGAGGCAATACCGGAGGCAATACCGAAGCAATACCGCAGCCAATACCAATACCAATACCAATACCGCAGCCATTACCGCAGCCATCACCGCAGCCATTACCGCAGGAAATACCAATACCGCAGCCAATACCGCAGGAAATACCAATACCGTAGGTAATACTGGCTTTTCTACAATTCGGAGATAGCTACCGATGATGTCTACGCTTCAATAGCTTTCGGCAGCAACTTGCTGTTACCAGAGAGCAATTTGTATCTTTAGTTTGGGAATATTTGAAATGAATACAAGGTGCTAATATCACCTTTCCTAGCAATCTTTCTATCCGTCTCTATAGCGAGGTTGATATCTCCCGCTGGAGTGCCGGAAAAGTTCTATTTGCGCGGGACAACAAGATAGTTAGCGGCTATCAAGATGGAACTTTTAAACCTACGCAGCCCGTCACTCGCACTGAATTGATGGGGGTGCGCCGTCGAGAGGCGGGATTCGGTTTGTCGGCGGGAATGCAGCCAAATTTAGTTGCTAAAGAGCCGTTTAAAACTTTTTCAGACACTCAAAATTATTGGGCTGCTTCTATTATTACTCAAATGTATTCTTATTGTTCTGTTGCTGCCGCTATTAAGGAAATTGGCTCGGTTTCCTCCGAATGATTCTGCAAAGCGCAATTACGCGGCGGCGGCTACTTTGCGGATGCTGAAATGCGTCAAGGCTCAGTAGGGCGAAGTAGATACCCGACAACTTTGGCGAAGTCGGGTATCTGAGTATTCTGTTTTTTTTAGCTTGACATTTTACGCTACACCGTAATCAGTATACGGTCGTTTGTATGGGGGTTGCAATCCCAAAACAATATCCTCTCTCGGTACTCCCATTGCAACTAATTCCTCCGCAGGATTTTCCTCAGTCAAATTTTGTTGAAGCCAGATTTTTCCATCTTTGATGTCAATGTGAATGATGCTTCGATAAATCCGGGTTAAGTGTTCCCAGCCGACATTCATCCACTGATAATGATCTCGTTCTGTGTCGCAGATAAGTTGCACTTCGACTTCATCATCGGAAACATCATCTTCGGCATAACGGGTGATTAATGTCTGAACATATTGACGATATTGAGCTAGTTTGTCCATTGCACAATTACCTCATTTGTTGGATCGTATACGATTAGCAACACCTGATACTGTTGTACCGCAGTTTGAGTAAACTCATACTGAAAAAATGTTCTATACACTTCAAATGGAACTGCCAAGTACAATTTGCGATTGGGTTCCACCGATGCCAAGGCAAGCCGATAACTGAGAAATTGCCCCAATGCAGCATAAAAGTCTGTAATCGCAGAGGAATTGAGGAAGCTTTTGATTTCGACTGCAATTTTCTCCCCACCTCGCTCCGCTGCGACTAGCCTTTCTGCTCCCAAATCGACCTGAAAGTTAACATTACCAAACTTAAACTTTAGTGGATCGGCAGTAATCACCCACTGTTCTTTTTGAAGGGCCCGTTTTACGGATTCGTGGAAGGTATCTTTGGCAGACACAGACAAAATCTCAGCGCGATTGCAAATAACTATTAATTATACATAAATCGCGGTATATTGTCAATCGGTACCATCCTAATTTTCTAAATAGTTTTAATTTTTAAGTTAAGGAGGAGTCTAGTCCTCATCATATCGTTTACTTGGGTTTCTTCTTAGATGGCTTTTTAGGAGTTTTCTGGACGGGGATAATTTCTTGTTCTTGCAAGATGACATCTTCTGTTACTTTACATAAGTCATTCAAAGAAAGTTTTTGTTGCGATTCGAGTTCGTTTAGCAAGTTTGAAGCTGTTTCTAATATTTGTTTTCCCTGTCGGACTTGAATAGTAGTTTTATTTTCGATCGCATCTAGCAACACAAAAATCGAAACTGTTTGCCAAATATCTAAATCGTCGCCGATGACATCGCACTCAGACACAATTTTGCCGTTTTCGGGGACGTGAATTCCTAAGCCGGAAGCTTGAATTAACGGCTGGATTTCTGCTATACTTAAATCCGCCAGGTCAGTAATTTTATGTTCGAGCGATACTAAATCTGCTAAATCTGGCAAGTTGACCGATTCTGTCGCTAAAGCATCGAATTTAAAGGTAAGAGTTTGATTCAGCGGATCGGAAATGGCATAAATTGATTGAATTTGCGATCGACTAACTGCACCTTTCTCGAAAAAATTTCTACCTTGGGGGGCAATCGCAATTTTCCCATTTTCAGCCACCTCCAAGCTTTCCAAACTAACCAGAGTCGCCGCCGTAGTCTTCACAAAAATCTCGTCCAACCCCAGCAAATCCGCCAATTCCTTCAAAGTTGGCGCAGGTTCAAACTCAACACCCGCCCGCAAAATGAACTCTTCCAACACGTTAAACTCGCGCGGTTCGCTAACCGCCACCTCCAGCGGAGTTTGGCGGATTGCGAAGCGGAATTGACGCGCCGCCAACACAGACAAACCCGGATTTTGTTGCTCAATCTGTTCGGCTAGCGAACTTAAATTCGAGTCTATGGGTTTAGTTGAGGACGCTAGAGACATCTACAAAACCTCCGCAGTGACGCACCGTTTTTGAAACTTCCTGATACATTTTTCCCACTGTACCTGTTTGTTGGGTAAATAAATCGTGGCAGCCGACAACTACCAGCAATTCTTGAGCGCGGGAAAATGCCACATTCACCCGTTCCGGTTCCTTCGCAAATCCAATATCGCCCCTAACATTATTGCACACTGTGCTGACAATAATTACAGGCCTTTCCATGCCTTGAAATATGTCAACCGTACCAGTGCGGATGCTCAAAGCAGGGAATCTGTCGCCTTCGATTCTGTCTTTAATTGCATTTAATTGAGCAGCATAAAAAGTGATGATTCCGATTTCTTTCGGTGGTTCGCCGTCGGCAACTTTGGGCTGCCAAGCTATCTCCATTTGTTCGCACAAACGCTCGATCGCATCAATCTCCTTGACATTCAACCGCGAAGTACCCTGTTTTTCCTCTTCAAACCCTTGTCCGATCGGCGTTTTCACCCACAGAATGTGATTATTTTCTTGAATGATTCTACCTGCGAGGTTGTGGGCGCGTTTGGTGTCTGCTTCCTGAATGCCACAGTTGAGCTTTTGCTGGTAAAACTGATTGATGGCGCCCATAATTTGTGGGTGCATTCGATACTGAGTTGTCAGCATTTTTTTGATGCTGTCGCTGGCAGTTTCAAACAATACTTTAAACAGCGATTCTTTGATGAAGCTAAGTTCGTCTCCGGTACAGCCGATGTCTTCGGCAATATCGTCGATCGTACTTTGATTAAACATCGGCGGCAATTGCCTGTGATCGCCCACTAATACTAACTTTCTGCCTTTCAAAGCGGGGATTAATAACTCTGGCGGAGTGCATTTGCTAACTTCGTCAATGATGACTGCATCAAAGCTGGGAAAGTTTTTAGTAAAATCGAAGCTAGCAGCCTGCACGCAAGTAATGCCGATCACGTTGGCATTGTCAATATAAATTTGCTTTAAATCGTTGCGGTCTTTTTCTGATGGATTGCGGAGTTTTTGAATCCAATCTGTTACAAAGTTTTGAGAGCGATTTAGTGCGGTTTCTTCTTGTTCTAATTTACGTTGCCAAGTTTTGAATAAACGCTTAATTTTGTTCAAAAAAGCTACGGTGAATAATCCTGTATTCGGAACTTCTGGCTGATATTGAGTCGGGATAGTTTGCCATGCTGACTCCCACCAATTTCTCTCGACCAGTAATGCTGCTGTTGGTTGCTGCTGTTGCATTTGAGCATTAATTTCGCTCAATTCTGCTTGTAGTTGAGCGAGTTGCTGCTGCGAAGTTGCAGCCGCAATTTGTAGCGGGGACAAATGCTCGTCAAGGGTGTTTTTGATGGTTTCCAAAACCCCAAAAGGATCTAAGTCAGCAATTGATTTTTCAAGCTGAATCGTGGTTGATTTCCAAGCCTCAACTTGCTTGACAAACTGCTGCGGTTGCTCCCAAATATTCGATTTTTGGGCGAGATATTGTTCCGCTAAAATCCGCAACTTTTCAGGTACATTTGGCTGTTGGACAATAGCTTGCAACAAATTAGTAACTTCGCTAATTTTTAAGTTGGCCTCTTGCTGCGCTGTTTCTACCTGAAGTTTAGCGGCGGATATTTCCTGCTGGCTCAATGTTTGACCAATTTTATCTAATAACTGTTGCTGTTTGATAAGCTGCTGTTCGGTTTCGGTTTTCAGGGGAACCACGCACTGACGCGCATTTGCTAGGATACTGTGCAGCAATTCTTTGACTAAGCGATCGAAGGTAGCCTGGATATGATTTGGGTGCAACGATTGACTGTAAAATTGTTGAATGCTAGCTAAGAAAGTGCGAGCTTTTTCGATGATAAATTTGCGCTGACTTTGGCTGACTTGGGAATAGCTGGCGAAGTCTTTGGCGAGTTGTTGCCACTGTGTACGATCGCCCGCAGAGAGTACGATCGGCGTTTGACTCAAATTTAGGTGCAGAAACTCGCTAAACCGGAACTGTTGCCCTTGTATGTCCTTAAAACCTGCGCTTTCTTCGTGGGATATAGCCTTTTGCAACCGATCCAAATCGGGCAAATTGATTTTGCATTTGGGCGGTACGATCGGCAATTTGAGCGATCGGGCAATTTTCAGCAATCCTGTCGGCAATTCTACCATATCATCCGTCAGCATTGCGCCCGTTTCCCAGCAAGTTTTCACGACTTCATAGAGCCCCGTATCTGCTGTCTCAATCCACTGTGCAACGGCGACGACAACGGCTGCAATTTCCGCTTTTCGCAGTTCCAAATTCTTGATTTTCTGTTCGAGATTTTGGCGATGTGTCTGATTTTGCCGATCGCCCAATTCGAGTTGATTCACAGCCTCAGACATCTGCCGCGACACCCGCAACGACTCCGCAACCGCCGACATAGCGTGACAAACATCATCAGCGCGATCGAATGCCGTCTTAAATTCCGATATTTGCGCTGCTACAGTTTCCTGCAGCCAAACAGCAATCCCAAACGCGCCGCAAGCAGGGCGATCGAACCCTATTTGAATAGCATTGCTAGCGGCAATCCGCACATTTGCCATAAAGTTTTCTACTAAAACATTGCCTTCTGAATAGGGTTTTAGTCGGGGCATAAACTCGGCAACTTCTGGAGATTCCCAGTTAACTTGCGGCGCATCCAGTAGATTTTCTAGCCCCGAAACCACCGATTCAATATCGCTTTTTTCGGTTAAAATTAGTTCATAATTGGTTGCTTGCTGGTTGCACTTTTCCTCAATACTTGCTTTACTGTCGTGCAGGTGTTTTAGTTCATTAAAAAAATCTCTCTCTGCGGCACAGTAGGCGGTAAATCGCTCGGATTCTGCCACCAACTGCCGCAAAGATTTGACATTAGTCAGGCGCTGCGAGAGCTTTTGTTCGCAGTCAGTCGCCGTATTTTGCAGCCAAGTGCCGATCGCATTTTCCTCCAAAAACGGCTGCCCTTCTTCCTGCACCTTATGAGCTTTTCCCTTTCGCAAAGCCCGAATCGCCGGATTGTGAACTAACCGACTCAAAGCATTGTCTACAGCCAAATTTGCTTGGGAAGCAATTAGCGTTTTGCCACCCTGACGGGCAATTTGATAGCAAATCTCCGCAATCACAGTCGTTTTGCCCGTTCCCGGCGGCCCTTGAATCAAAATTAAATCCCGCGCCGAAAGCACCGTTTCTACGGCGGCAAGTTGATCGTCATTAGCATTGCGATTTAATAAATTTTCCCGATCCAATTTAATCAGTTTTTCGGGAATTCTCGCCTGAGAAGAGTCGAATAAAAACTCACTTAAATAGGGATTTTGAGCGCGCCCATCTGTCAGCATTTTTAAAGCTTTTTTCTTGCGTTCAATCTGACTAATATCGCCCGCAGCCTCAAAATACAAGAATCCTTGTTTGGGCATTTGATATCTGCCGCCCGCCATGCGATATCCTAAATCAACATCTAACTTAATGCGTAATTTACCATGTTCAAAGTCAATTTCAGCGATGCTACCTAATGTCTCTCCATCGCGGCTGCTTCTGCTTCCGGGCGGCGAATCAAACAGGATAATTTCTTCATTTCTGGCTTTTTTCAGCCTTTCGCGAAAGTCGCCCAATTCTAAGGGATTTTCCTCGTAGCCGTCAAGAGTTGCGGAATTACGCTCAATTTCAAAAGTGACGATTTTGAAGCCGGAACCGTAATTGTGTCCTCGGAAAGGTACACAAAATTGACGCGCTTCGGCGATGCGTTTTTCTACATTTAAAAAAGTGTGCCAAACCTTTAGTTGTTCGGTAGTCGGTATGTGCCTGTCGTCCCAAAATGGCATTTGTTGGACGCGGGCGATCGACTTTACAGGAATTGGCGATCTACTGTTAGCCAAAAGTCGCAACTGAACCGGCAAAGAATACCCATCTTTCCTCCCTCTGGGAACCGCCACCAAACCAGCATCCAGCAGTTTTAAACCGCCAATTCCGTCTTCACAGCGTACAGTTGCTAACAACCGCAAAGTGCGATCAGCTTTTTGCAACAATTGGGGTAATTCAAAATCATCTCCATCCGTAGCAAGGAGCAATTCCCAGATTTCTTCTTCCGAAAATCTCTCATTTACCTTTTGGCGGCGCACGTAGAAAAGACTGTGGGATTTGCCGGCAATCTCAGACATCAGAATTTCCGCACGCTCTCTGCATTCCCAATCGCAATATTTCCCTAAAGCCGCTTCTCCTTCTATATCGCGAATAAACTTATTAATTGTGCGATCGCCACTAAATTTATATCCCCAATCTTCTGTTACTAAAGATGGCATATTTAGATTTTAGATTTTAGATTTTAGATTTTAGATTGGATTTAAGATTAGCACATCGGAACTTGTGCCGACACATTGGTGTCAATAACCAGCCTGAAACCCCTGAGAAATCTCGCTTTTCGCTGAGTCTAGATCCCCCTAAATCCCCCTTAATAAGGGGAGTAGGGGTTGACTTCGATGACGCTCTTGTCCCCCCCTTATTAAGGGGGGTTAGGGGGGATCGATCCCTAACTGTCAAACAGCAGACCCATACTACTTTTAACGTTAAGTTGACACAAATGATGCCGACAGAACCGCTAAATCCCAAAGATTAAGGTGTGCCGAAGCCCACCCGGAGGCGATCGAATTAAACAGTTCAGAATTAAAAGGGCGAATGATGGGAATTGAACCCACGAATGGTGGTACCACAAACCACTGCCTTAACCACTTGGCTACACTCGCCATAACGTTTCTAACTATAGCATCAGATCTCAGCACAAGTCTAGGGGTAAGGCAAAAATATTTTGAAATATTTCTGAGCGTCCCTGAACCGGACAGATCGATTGTGCGTCAAATTCCCAGCACAGTAAGAGTTTAGCACAATTTTCGGCCTGTGCGATCGGCCTGTGCGAGCCTCTTCGAGGGCTTCGCCAACGGCAATTATCTCGCCCCCAGCACTCATGCGGCGTGGGTTCGGCAGCTCTGGCAGCGTCCCGATTCGATCCAGGGCATTAAAATAGCCTTATCAGCCCAGGCGCATCTACAGTCCAGTTTGATAAAACTCACCTCTGACACCATTTTTAAGAACAGGCTTTCCGGCCTGTTCCACAAAGAATGAATTTCTTTTAGGGTGGGATCTTCTAGCCCACCCCTAAAAGCCTGATTGAGAATGGTGCAATATCTCAGATGAAATGCTTGTGGGGTGTCCCGCCCGCCCGAAAAATACAACGCCAGAAGCGGGACAGCTTATCCCACGCCGCATGAGTTATCAACCATCCCTTTTCTCTCTCTTCTCTTTTCCCTATTCCTTCGCGTCGCTTCGCGTCTTCGCGGTTCGTTTAAAAAAAACTCTTCTCCGCAATCCAAAATCTAAAATCTAAAATCTAAAATCGATATGAGCTACTGTATCAACCCAGAATGTCAAAATCCTCAAAACTCCCACACCGCCAAATTTTGCTTAAACTGCGGCTTTAACCTGTTGCTGAGACAGCGATATCGCCCGATTGAACTTTTAGGTAGAGGCGGATTTGGTAAAACTTTCCTAGCAATTGATCAAGACATCCCATCTGTACCCCGCTGTGCAGTCAAGCAATTTTATTTTTACGACCGCGACCCCGAAATTTTCAACAAAGCCGTTGAATTATTTCGCCAAGAAGCAGTCCGTTTAGACGAACTCGGAAAACACCCGCAAATCCCCACATTATTAGCGGGATTTGAACAAGAAGGTCATATTTATTTAGTTCAAGAGTTTATAGACGGGCCGACTCTTAAACAAGAATTAGACAAGAGTGTCTACGATGAAAATCAAATTTGGCAACTGCTGCAAGACTTATTGCCGGTGCTGCAATTTATCCATGAGAAGCGCGTCATTCACCGGGACATCAAACCCGAAAATATTATCCGCCGCCAATCGGACAACAAACTCGTATTGATCGATTTCGGCATAGCCAAACTGCTGACTGATTCAGCGATACTCCGTTCAGCAACGCTCATCGGCAGTCAAGATTATGTAGCTCCCGAACAAATGCGCGGCAAAGTATTTCCTGCTAGCGACCTTTATAGTTTAGGTGTTACTTGCATTCGCCTAATGACGCAAGTTCCTCCCTTGGATATGTACGACTGCAACCACGAGCGCTGGTGGTGGCGCGAGTTTCTCCCCAAAGCCACGAGTATTAGCGACGAGTTAGGTGAAATTTTAGATAAATTGCTGCAAACTCGTCTCACTCAGCGGTACAGTTTTGCTACGGAAGTTTTGGACGATATCAAAGCAGCTTTAGATATTCGCCATCAAAATTTGCTTTCGCCGGAAAAGCAGATCATCGCTCCTGCTCTTAATAATAGCGACAACTCTGCCGATATCAACGCCCTACAAACTCCTGATTCTCCGATTTTACCCACAAATGCCCTAGCCAATTCCGCAGAAACTTTTTCCTTATCTGTTACTTCAAATACTTCAAATATCGAGCCAACCCTAATTTCTTCACGGGGAGTTGATTATACCAAACTGCGAGATTTTTTGTCTAACAAAAAGTGGAAAGAAGCCGATCGCGAAACTTGGGGCTTGATGTGTCAATCTCTTTCCCAGCAACCGGGAACTCAGCTAGAAATTAGCCAAATTTACCAGATCCCCTGCGAAGATTTGCAAACAGTCGATCGCCTTTGGTTGCACTACAGTCAAGGTCGGTTTGGCTTCAGCGTCCAAAAGCAGATTTATGAAAGCGTTAAGGGAGACTATATCAGATTTTGCGATCGGGTCAACTGGCAAACCTACAATTCTGCTAATACTTTAGGGCAGATTAAATTTAGTCAGCAAGCACCAATCGGACACCTCCCCTCTCGCAGTTGGGTTGGCGGCATTCAGTGGCTGCGGCATCTCGATGCCCTGTCAGCAAAATTAACCGAGTGCGACAATAATGCAGCTTGTAAATTGTAATTTGGTCTACCGACTCACTAAGTAAAATTTCATATTTAAACTCTACCTGAAAGCAGAGAAATTTGTCGAGCTAGATGTATCCATCGACCGAGGCTCGGTGCGAGCGCTTATCGCACAATGGATTCTGAAGGCGAACACAGATAAAGTCTGCGATCCTGAGACTGTAACAACAGAATTAAAGAGAGGTATCAATCCATGTTTTTTCACAAAAAGCAATTAATGGCTGCGGTGACTGTAGACCAACCCAACCCCCGTTTTGCCCAATTGCTGCTAGAACAGTTTGGCGGAGCAACCGGAGAACTGACAGCAGCTCTGCAATACTGGGTGCAGTCCTTTCACTGTGAAGATGCAGGGATTAAGGATATGCTCCAAGATATTGCAATAGAAGAATTCAGCCACTTAGAAATGGTGGGCCAACTCATAGAAATGCACACCAAAAACTCTGACCAAACAGAAGCTTACAAAAGCACTTTGTTTGCGGTGCGTGGCGTAGGCCCACACTTGTTGGACAGCCAAGGTCAAGCTTGGACGGCAGCTTATGTCAACGAAGGCGGCGATGTGGTGCGCGATTTGCGTGCTAATATCGGTGCGGAAGCAGGAGCCCGCCAAACCTACGAAGAGTTGATTAAACTAGCACCGGATATGGGAACGAAAAAGACGTTGCAGTTTCTGTTGACTCGCGAAATTTCTCACACTCAAATGTTCATGAAAGCTCTGGAAGCGCTGGGCAAACTTACCGATCCGATGTTCGGCAATATTCCGCCAGATTCCACTGTGGATCTCTACTTTAACTTGTCCACAAATGGCAAGGATGAACGTGGCCCTTGGAACTCGGAACCTACTTTCAAATACATTGCCGATCCCGCTCCCAAAGCTTAATTTGAGAGTAGTGTAGGGTCTGTGGCTTAGAAGATTTAAGCCCAGTATTCAGTAATTTTTAAGCCCTGCACCTTCTTTCGTAGGGTGTGGGGCTTAGGAATGAGAATTAAATAACTTCCACTCTTGAAAGTGGGATGGGCGTCCCGCCCGTCTAAAAAGGACGGGCGGG
>NZ_JAUBTU010000170.1:0-4123 GCF_036705085.1 Microcoleus sp. B6-A1 | reverse complement strand
ATTTTAAATCACCCTAACCTTCCTTCAGTCTTGTCTTATGGTACTCTGGCTGCTTAAAAACTGTCCGGAGTATTGGTATCGGAAAAACAGCTTTAACTCTGAAATTAATCTCAGAAGTTAACACACAATTCGATTATATTATTTATCGCAGTCTTGAGCATTTGCCTAAACTGATCGACCTTAAAGATGAACTTAAACAGTTTTTTTCTCAATCCCACGCAAATCCATTACCAGACATAATAGATTATTTTCGCTCATCTCGTTGTTTAGTAATCCTTGATGACGTGCAGAATATTTTTAAAACTGGTAACTTAGCGGGTCAGTATTTAACAGAATATAAAGATTATTGTAAATTTCTTCAGCAAATTGCTACCTTATCTCATCAGAGTTGTTTAATTTTAATTAGTTGGGAAAAACCTGGAGAAATAGAGACTTTAGAAAAAGAAAACAAATACACAAGAGTATTACAACTTCAAGGATTAGGAGAAGAAGCAAAAGAAATCTTGAGACAAAAAAATTTACAAGATGAGGAAAAATGGGATGAATTAATAACACTATATCAAAGTCATCCGGCTTGGTTAAATATTATTTGTTCAATAATTATAGAATTCTTGAACGGGAGCGTTTCCCTTTTTCTGACAGATGAAAATGAGTTGTTTTTAGGTGACATAGAAACCAATTTAGAATCGCAGTTAGAGCGGTTATCAGAATTAGAAAAAAATGTGATAAACTGGTTAGCCAATCAATATGAACCGATAGATATTTCCCAAAAACCTGCTAATATGGAAGTATCTCAAGCTAAATTTATGCACATTATACAATCTTTAACCAGACGCTGTTTAGTAGAAAAACTTCCCAGAAAAGAGCCAGCCAAATTTCAGCTAAATTCTATTTTTAAAGCACATATTAAGAGTGATTTTTAGGAAAATAAGTTGATAACTGATCTTAAAATGGATAGACTAAACGAATACCGCAAAATTGTTTGTGACTTTCTCGAAGACTTTTCTAAAAATGACGCAAATGCTCAGTTAATATTCGATATTGCCCGCGATCGATACCTCGTTATGCACAACGAATGGCGCGACGAATATCGCATCTATGGGTGTGCCATGCAGCTTGATATCATCGAAAATCAAATCTGGATTCAACACAACAGTACCGAAATCTACATCGATCGAGAACTGATTCAACGTGGCGTGTCTCCTCAAGATATCATTCTTGGGTTTCGCTCACCCAGCATCCGAAAACTCCTTGCCGCAAACTCTTGCTAGAGACAGAGATTATGACATCGGCATTATTTTTATCCGCTTTATTGGCACTCATGCCGAGTATGACAAGGTAGATGCAGAAACAATCTAAACACAAATTGATATATGGAAATACGTCCAATTAGAACCCAAACTGACTATCAGGATGCCCTTCGAGAGGTTGAGTTGCTGTTTAATGCACCTCCTAATAAACCTGACTCCGATCGCCTAGATGTGCTCAGTACCCTAGTAGAAGCTTACGAGAAGGCACACTTTCCGATCGCAATACCCGATCCCATTGCAGCCATTCAATACTACATGGACGCCCGCGGATGGTCGGGTAGCGATTTGGAACAATGTATTGGCAGTCGAGTTAAAGTTTCTCAGATATTATCTCGCAAACTATCCTTGACTTTGGAAATGATTCGGAAGCTGAATCAAGAGTTAGGAATTCCCGCTGAGATTCTCATCCAGCCCTATGAGTCGCTACAAACCTCCGCCTAACAATAGAACACCATATTTTGGTGGGTAATTTTCCATTGCACAGACAAGGCACCCGAACAGTCACAAAGCAGGATTTTGGATGAAAGATTAACTCTCTTGAATTGTGGGAGACATTGCCATATTTTGTGCTTGTTTCTGCATGAATTCAATATCGGACAGCAACCAAGTGCGGGGCCCGCTGCACTGATGAGCAATTAACAGCCCCCACAGTCCTTTGTTCGTTAAAATTGGCACGACTAAATTGGCCCGAACTTTCAGGCTACGCAGAAAATCTCGGTGGCATGGGTTAATTGGTTCTACTTCAATATCTGCAATTGCTTTAACTCTGCCGGCTTCGTACAAAGCAGCGTATTCGTCGTTAAAACATTCATCTGGCCCTGTTGAACCCAAGATAGAGAGTTCGATCGCACTTAACATCTCGTAAGTCACTCGACCTTGCCACTGCTTGTAAAAATGATAAAGCACCGCGCGATCGCTCTGCAAAACTTCTCGAATATCGTAGAGGGATTTTTCAACTAATACATCGCGCTTTAGACGATCTGTCAAGCGGTTAACAATGTTTTGCAGCCGATCGCCCGACATAGTATTAACTCCTTTAATTCCTAGTACACTCGCCAGATATTAATTCTTGAACTTGCACAATCACCACACCTCAAATTGTTGCGCTTTGGGATTTTAGATCGCGCGAAAATGAGTAATTTTTGGCTTAACAGTTGTCTGGATGCCAGCAACATTATACTATTATTTTGACAGAGATAGCAATTTTTTTGGGAAACGGGCGATGGTGTCGGGCCCTCGCCCGTGCTACGGCTTTTTTGGCGCGAAGAACCACCGGCGGGACGCCTGTTCCACAAATGAAGAGAAAAGCAAGAGTTTACAATTGCTGGGAGGATTGCTAGATATGCCTAAAGTTGGTTCCTCTCAAAGAGAGTAATTGCTAAGATTTCTCGAAATCTAGAGGAAGCATCAAATATGTCTGTGCTAGAAGCTGCTTGGAAACACGAATTTATCGCTACGAACGGCATCAAACTGCACTATGTCACTCAATGTTCTGGGCCACAGATGGTGATGCCGCCCGGATTTCCTGAATTTTGGTATTCTTGGCGGCATCAAATCCCAGAATTTGCATCAGATTATAAAGTCGTAGCTGTAGATATCAGGGGTAACAACGACAGCGACCAACCTCACGATCAATCTGCTTAGGTGATGTCATAGTTTGTGCAAGATGTCAAGGGCATTATTCAGGGTTTGGGATACGAAAGTTGCGTCTTAGTTGGTCACGACTGGGGAGGCGCGATCGCCTGGAATTTTGCTTATGCTTATCCCCAAATGGTGGATAAATTAATTGTGATGAATGTACCGCATCCGGCCAAGTTTGCTGAAGGGTTATACATAGGTTTACATAGGTCTTATGGAGCGGGTAGGATAAAAGTATGGCAACAATCGACATCCTAGGGGTTCGGCACGCTTACGATTTGACGGCTCCGACTGCAACTTCCCCGGTTCTGGTATTTGTCCACGGCTGGCTGTTAAGCCGCCACTACTGGCAACCTTTGACCGATCGCTTGGCATCAAACTATCAGTGCCTTACCTACGATTTGCGGGGGTTTGGCGATTCTCAATCGGACTCCGGCGACGATCGCCTATGTTCCGAACCGCTAAATTCCTGCTACACTCCCGCAGCTTACGCTCGCGATTTGGAAATTTTACTCGAAAAACTCGATATATCTTCTGCTTGGCTGGTGGGACACTCTCTGGGCGGTACGATCGCTCTATGGGGAGCCAGCAAATTCTCCGATCGCATTAAAGGCGTGGTCTGCATCAATGCAGGGGGCGGCATCTATCTTAAGGAAGAATTCGAGCGGTTTCGAGCGGTAGGCAAGCAGCTAGTGACAATGCGTCCCGGCTGGCTGCCTCGCTTGCCCTTAGCAGATTACGTGTTTGCCCGCGATTCAGTAGCCCGCTCGATCGGCAGATCCTGGGGACGGCAGCGCTTAAGAGATTTCGTGGGAGCTAATCCAGAGGCAGCTTTGGGGGCTTTATTGGACTCCACCACAGAAGCCCAGATTCACCTCTTGCCACAAATTGTGTCCCAACTCAAGCAGCCTGTTTATTTTATTGCCGGCACTAAAGACAAAATTATGGAACCAAAATACGTGCTGCATTTAGCTAGCTTTCACTGGATGTTCCAAGGTTGTGGCGAGAATGTCCTTCAGCTTCCCGATTGTGGCCATTTGGCAATGGTGGAACAGGCGGATGCAGTGGCTAGTTATATGCAAAATATTCTGAAAGAACTTGACATCCACCCCGACCGTCGCGGACGGGGATTCCCAAACCTCACGATTTGAATTTCTGCTTCTTCGCAACTGCCT
>NZ_JAUBTU010000029.1:0-78560 GCF_036705085.1 Microcoleus sp. B6-A1 | reverse complement strand
TCTCTTGTTTCATCTGTAGAAAAAATTCTTAAAGAATTTGGAGATAATTATGTAATTAATTTTGCTTAACTACTTATCTAGGACTAATTCAGCAACGGAGGAAACGGCATTGCCGTTTCCCTACCGCAAAATAATCAATCTTCCTGGCTTGGATGTAACCATCACCCGATTAATTGTAGTGCCGTGTCCTGACTGAAAGCATCCAGGATACAAGCCCCCGGATTCATTCCGAAAGCAGACTCAGGACCCAGAAATAAAAAACCTGTATCCGAGAAACTTGCCGAACGTATTTATCCGTGGGGTCAATGTTTCAATCTAAAATCTAAAATCTAAAATCTAAAATCGATTGACTGTGGGTAATATCAATCGCTAGCTGCTGTTTCCAATTTCTGCCCAATTCTCGGTTCCGTACCATTCAACAACCGCTGAATATTGCTGCGGTGTCGCACAATTACAAACACACCGCCCGCAATTCCAAACAATACATAAGCCAGCGGCTGATGTAAAGCAAACATCAATCCAGCCACGCTAATTGCCCCGATAATCGAACTTAAAGAAACAATTCGCGAAACCGCAAATACTATCCCGAAAATTCCGAAAGTTCCCAAACCAACGGGCCAGTACAAACCCAGCAAAACTCCCAAACTCGTAGCCACAGATTTACCCCCCGTAAACCCCAGCCAGATTGATTTGCTGTGGCCCAAAACAGCCGAGAAACCCGCCAAAGTTGCCATCCAAGGGAGGAGAGTTGCAGTATTTTCTAAACCTGCTGCGGTTGCTAGCTGGCTGGTAAAAGTGAGAGAGTAAATGTAGCGGATTAGGACGATCGCACTTACCCCCTTCAACACATCCACCAACAAAACCCCCAACCCCGGCCACTTCCCCAAAGTCCTCAGTACGTTAGTCGCACCAGTCGAACCCGAACCAACCTCTCGAATATCAATTCCTAGCATCCATTTCCCCAAGGCGTACCCCGTAGGAATCGAACCAAGCAGATAAGCTGCTATTAGCAATGCGCCATTTAAAATTATCCAGCTAGCCATTTTTTAATTTGAGATTTCCTGTACTTTTAAAATTTGCAACCTTTCCCTAGCATAATTAGCAATTAGCAATTAGCAATTACTAATTAGCAATTACCAATTACCAATTACCAATCAAAAATCCTTAGCAGTCGTCAAAGTTTGCGGATCTGCAGCAAAGGCCAACCATAACGGAAATTGCAGGATTGACAAACTAATTAAATCCTCAGTTTCATCAATGACAATTAGGGGCAATTTGCCATCTTTCACCAGTCGATCGGCTTTTTGAGCCAAAGCCTCCGCAGACTCAAACATAATAATCCCCCTTTCCGGGCCAAAATCGCTGCGAGTAATGCCCAAACAGTCCTGCAAACCCCGGCGCCACTCTCCCAAACGTTCGGGACTGTTCGCGAGCACCAAAGTCCGCACCCGTCCACCGTAGACGCTTCTGAGTACAGAAATAATTGTCGAAGTAATCAAGATATTTTGCAAGCGCGAACCCATAGTCCGCAAAGCACCCCTTCCTCCTTGGGTGAAAAACCAGTTAGAAACTCGTTCCGCGTGGATGGGTTCAAAAGTGCGGCGGAGTTGCCAAGGCGGGCCGTAGTAGTCGGGGACAGTGCGATATTGATCGAGGGTGCGGCGAATTTGTTTGGCTTGTTCTTGAAATCCCTGTTCGGCAAATTTGGGATTTACCGGTGCTGAGGATTGAGACTCCTCAGCAGCAGTTCGCTGTGGTGTCTCTTGCACCGGCGGTGTCAAATCTAAGAGTTCTGCGGTGGCGGCCAAATCCTGCAAACTGCCTACTAAATAGTCTTTGAAACCCTGGACTCGAATTGCTAAATCTTGGGAAACGCCGGCAAAAGTGGTTCGCATTTCCTTCTGAATTCGATCGCGCCGCCGTTCGAGTTTTTCAACTTCGATTTGTAGCGCTTGTTTGCGCTGATCTAGTTGAATCAAGCCGTCTTGTACTAAACGCCCGATCGATGCTTGAGCCGCGCCCAACGCTTCTATAGCATTGGCTTTGTCGGCTTCCAAGGCGGCAATTTTTTCAGTCAAAGCTTGTTCTTGCTGCTGCAATTCTTTGACTCGCTCTGCCAACTGTTCGGTAACATTTTCTGGGATGGGCGTTACCGTTTCTTCGGTTGCTGTTGGCTGCGAGTCTGTGGGAGGCTCGATTTGAGCGATCGGACTTTCTGATTCGCCATCGTCGGTGTTGGGCCCAATTTGGGCGAGTGCGCCTGCTTCGTCCACGAATTGGGCGATTTCGGCATCTTCCTCGTCCAGCGGCGGGTCTGTTTCTGGCGGGTGTTGGGCTGGCATTTCATTTTCGTCGAGCCACAAATCTTGTGTTTGAGATAGAAGTTGGTACTCCGTCTCATTCACGGGTAAATCGACTTCGCCGTCACCGCTTGGGGCGGCTGGTTGTGGTTGCGGTTCTTGGGTTGGAGATTCGTCTGAATTCATGGGAAATTTTGTTCGGCGTGGGGCACAGAAAAGTTAAAAATTTAAAATTAACAACTTTTTTAGTCTTGACGGGGACAGCGCTGTTCTAAGCAGGTCTGTAGCATTTTACGATCGAACAGAACCGGCAGAAAGTGAATGCTGTTAATTTCTTTGAAATAGAACAAAATCGGCACCGCGGGCCAAAATATCCGCCAATTTTGCCATTCTCGGTAAGGAAAGCGGCGGATCAAGTTGGACGATCGATAAATGTCCAAATCTGTTGGGGTAAATTGCAGCCGGATGGTGGCTGCTTGGTACATCAGAAACAAGCCGAACAGCGCAAGTGGCAAACTCGCCCACTTCTGCACGAACAGCAGCGGTAGGGCCGCCAGTACCAGGACTAGGGGAATCGCATAACTCGGGGCGAGTTCGATCGTATTTGTCGGCGCAGTCGAAGAGGCTGTTGTAGTCACGGGTTTAAATCAAGGGTAGTAAACTAATGTTGCCAATTATTCATATTTTATCCGTTTCTTAGCTTACAGGCCTTTGAGTACGCTAGAGCCCGTCCCCTGAAACATCAGCCAAGTCAGGAAAAAGTTCACAATAAAAATAGCCAGCAAAGCCGTCACCACCGCCGTAGTAGTCGATTGACCGACGCCTTTTGCCCCGCCGGTGGTAGTCAAACCCCAGCTAGTGCCAATTACAGCAATCAAACCACCGAACACAAAAGCCTTAATTGCTGCGCTGCAAATATCCCACAGACTCAGGAAATTGCGGACTGATTCTAAAAACACGCTTTGAGAGATGCCGTACATCGTCGTAGCAATCAGCAGTCCACCGAGGATGCCGGTGACGAGACACATGATGGTTAAAATTGGCAGCATCAAGCAGCAAGCTAGGACGCGGGGAATTACTAAATAGTCGATCGGGTCTGTTCTGAGCATCAGCAGGGCATCTATCTGCTCTGTCACCTGCATCGTGCCGATTTCCGCCGCAAAAGCCGAACCTACCCGTCCCGTCACGATGACGGCTGTTAAGACGGGGCCGAGTTCGCGAGTCAAAGACAAAGCCAAAACGCCACCGACGACATTGCCGGCACCGAGGTTAATAAACTCCCTCGCTACCTGAATAGTAAATACCATGCCGACAAAACCCGCAGTCAGCAAAGCAATCAGCAGAGATTCCGGGCCGACTGCTGCCATTTGGTCGAGGGTGTTGCGGCGGTGAATTTTGCCCTTCAGTAAGTGCAGCATGACTTGGCCACCCAATAAAGCTGCTGCCAGCAACCGCTGACTCCACAAACTGAGGCTGGAAGATGTAGTGGTGCTCAAGGGGATTTCGAGTATAGAACAACTGCAAAAAATGAAATCTATCTACAAATCTTAAACAAGTTTTTTCTCTAACATTTAAGATTTCTGACAGAACCGGCCACTGAGGGCGATCGCTGCCTATCGTAGAAAAGGACAAGTTTTGTTTGCTTGTACCTTTCGGCAGTTTAGCTGAATTTACTGACTCTTATGAGCATTTTTCCCAATTTTCTTCGCTCTCTACTGCTGACGGGCCTGTTGAGCTTTGTCGCCCCCTTATTGTTAATCGGCGCGGGATTGACTAGCTTTTCGCTGATTGGCTTCGTGCCTGCTCTCCAAGGAGTTGGTCGTTCTGGAGAAGACCTGATTTTGCAGTTCTTAGCTACTTTCGGCAGCGGCTGTCCCCTCCAGGGTTTTTTGGTGATCGGTCTAACATTTAGTTTGGTGGGTGCTTTGTTTGATACCTACGCTTCTTATCAGCATTCGCGGTGGAGTTAATCGAACCTTCGATTTTAGATTTTAGATGGCAATTCCTCGCTCGAATCTAAAATCTAAAGTTGCTGGGTTCGGGTTGGATCGGATACCCGCCCCTTTTGATGATTTTACAATACCGATCGCGAATGTTCGGAAATGCGATCGGCCTTTTTGCGGAAAACCGAATCCCCCTATTTCGGAAGCTGGAATATATTAAATACAGGTTGAGTCAAGTGTTTCTCAACCCCTAAAAACTTCAGATAGTCGAGGTATTAGTTATGGCACTTATTCGTTGGGAACCTTTGCGGGAAATGGACTCCTTGCAACGAGAAATGAATCGGTTGTTTGATAGCTTGACACCGGCAACCGATCGCGCATCTAACGGTTCTGCTTTTCTACCCCCCGCCGAACTCGAAGAAACTCCCGAAGCCATCCACCTTAAGTTAGAAATTCCGGGCATGGAAGCTAAGGATTTGGACGTACAAGTAACCGCAGAAGCTGTTGCTATCAGTGGCGAACGCCGTCAGGAAACTAAGAGTGAAGATAAAGGCATGACTCGCTCTGAGTTCCGCTACGGTTCGTTCCGCCGGGTGATTCCCCTACCCGCACGGGTTCAAAATGACAGCGTAGAAGCTGAGTACAAAAATGGAGTTTTAAACCTGAATTTGCCTAAAGCGGAAGCGGAAAAGAACCGCGTGGTTAAAGTTCAAATCGGCTAATAAATAATTGTTGGTTAATTGCTGATAGATAGGGCGTGCGGTGCGCGCCCTATTTGTTTTGGGAATTGGGCATTGGTAATTGGTAATGGGGCAGAAAAGCATTGGGCATTGGTAATTGGCAATTGCGAGTTTGAGGAATGATTCTTCTTTTTTCCTTCTTCGTTCTTCCATCCATCCGTTACATCCTCAGAAAGCGAATCCGTTGCCGAACTTCCTTGTTCCGATTCTTCAACTGTGCTAAACTCCAATAAGCAATGGTTGATGAGGAGACTTGCGTGCCGAGTCAGGGAGTTGGAGGTAATGGAATTGCATCTGAATTTGGAGACTTAACCGGGATGACTCGCCAAGAAGTCGATGATTTTTTGCGCGGACTGGGTGCAGAAATCAGAACTACTGAAGGGGGTTATCTTGAATACGAATTTGCCGATCGTTCGCGAGTCAATATCCGTCCTGATGGTGAAGTTGTACGCACCCCAGCTCCCAGATACAGTTCAGATAGCCGAAAAATAAACAAAGGTTTGCGTCTTGACAAAGATGGCTGCTTGGTCAAAACACGCGATGAATTTGGCAATAAGATTCCTGGGACGCACAATACTGGAGAAAAAGTGAGTAATTAATATGCCCGATGACTACAACTTGCTTAATTTAGGTGGACTTACATCCCTCATCACAAATGTCAATGTGTCTTTGTGGGGGAATGAAATTTTATTTGAATGTATTTACGATCCGACAGGCGATCGATTGCCTTATAGCATAGTATTTCATGACTGCCGAGACATCAGTTGGGAGGTGTTCCATCCTGAAGATGTCACAGATCCTGAAGCTGATTTGATTGGCATTCATTTGGGTGAAAACGCGCACCGGAAAGCAGCTTTGATTCATACAGATATTTTTGAAATTTCTATTTTGTACGGCAGTTTTAGCATTCACAAGGGAGAAAACCTAAATGCTGAAGATTTAGAGACAGAGGTTTTGGTATCACAAGCGCAAGCAGTCGTTTAGTAATTTCGATTTTAGCTGTGAGATTTTAGATAAAAGACTTGGCAATGAGTTGAGAAACAGAGGTTTTGGTATCACAAGCGTATTGCGTAGCTACTTGCAAAAGGTAATGTGCTAAACTCGAAAAGGCAATGGTTGGTGAGGAGACTTGCGTGCCGAGTCAGGGAGTTGGAGGAAATGGAATTGCATCTGAGTTTGGAGACTTAACCGGGATGACTCGCCCAGAAGTCGATGACTTTTTGCGCGGACTGGGTGCAGAAATCAGAACTACTAGAGATGGTTATGTTGCATATAAATTTTTTGATAAGTCAACACTAATGATCCGTCCTAACGGTGAAGTGATTAGAACGCCTGCACCAAAATATGGCTCAGATGGAAGAAATATCAACAAAGGTTTGCGTCTCGATAGAGATGGTAATTTATTGCGAACGAGAGACGAATTTGGTAATTTAATTCCAGGGAGTCACAATACGGGAGAGAAATTAAATGAGTGATTGGAAGGATGACTATAACTTGCTTGGATTGGGTGGTTTTACATCTTTAATCACAAAAGTCAACGTATCTTTATGGGGAAACGAAGTATTAATTGAATGCGTCTACAATCCAGAAGAAAGATTGCCTTATATGCTGGCATTCAAAGACTGTCGCGATATCAGTTGGACTGTACACGATGAAGAGGCTGTGGGCGAATTGGAAGCTGAATTCTTCGGAATTTCTTTGGGCGAGCCGGAACACCGCAAGCCTGCGGTGATTACTACAGACATTTTTGAAATTTCTATTTTGTACGGCAGTTTTAGCATTCACAAAGGAGATAATTTTAACTCACCCATAGCAGATTTAGAAACAGAGGTTTTGGCATCGGGTACGCCAGTATTGTACAAATAACCAATAATATGGTTTCCGGTTGCATCGGAATGATTTAACCGCAGAGAACGCAGAGAACACAGAGGGAGATAAGAGAGATGAATAATTCCGATGCTAACAGATTTGATATAACCAGTAACCAAATCAGTTTACGATACTTAATAGAACTTTTTTCCCAGATGAGGTAAAACACAATGCCTGATATTGTTGATATTGCCGTAGGTGCAGGTTCGTTCCAAACCCTCGTAACAGCCGTGCAAGTAGCTAATTTAGTAGACGCGCTCAAAAGTCCGGGCCCTTTTACTGTCTTTGCACCCAATGACGATGCTTTTGCCAAATTGCCGCCAGGAACTATCACAACCTTAGTGCAGAACGTTCCCCAACTGACCAGGATTTTGATGTTTCACGTCGTCTCCGGTAAGTTTATGAAAGCTGATTTGGCAAAACTCGGTTTTGTTACTTCCTTGGAAGGTTCGCCGATTAAAATTGATTGTTCTGACGGTTTTGAGGTGAAAAATGCTACAGTTGTCGCTGCGGATATCGAAGCTGATAACGGCGTCATCCATGTGATCGATAATGTGATTTTAATGGGCTAGTTTCACGGTCTATTGATTTTCAATTTTCGATTTTTGATTGACTCTACAGATGAATTTGAGGGTTTGAACTTTGGTCTAATTTTTTTGGGTTTAAGCCACGGAAGTCTGGATATCGCATCTATCTTTAGGTGTGATGTTAAGTCGCAGCGGGAGCGAGAGCTTGCATTGAGCAGTGTCTCTTTGCTCCCGATCGCGCCTTGGTTTTTTAGCGCGTGAAGGTAATTTAAATATAAAACCGTTGTCTTTTCGTCGGATATATTTTAAGATGATTGTTTACAAAAATTTGAAAATCAATAATTATTATAATATAAGCAAACCAGTGTGGTGAGCACTATGCAAATCCTAGCCACCAGCCTCAAAGCAACAGTCCGCCAGCGTACCTTGGAACTGCAAGTTCTCAACGAACTTACTCCAAAAGTTCAAGCCAGTCTCAGTGCTGATGAAATTTGGTCTGCGTGTCTGGCACATCTCGATCGCCTGATTCCCACAGAGGCGATCGCAATTTTGACGCTACTGGACGATCGACTATACCTGCAACACTTACAGCCGTTAAGTGCTAGCACCCGATCCGAAATTGAAGGGCGCTTGCAAGCTGCTCGCGCTGAATGGCTTGCTGGCAATCGGGACTGGGCGCACAACATCACTCCCCCACCAATTGCTCAGTTTCAGTCGGTCTTGATGGCACCAGCCAACCTGGATGAAAGTGAAGAATTGTTGGGAGTATTTTTCATTGGTGCAGAGCAGGCAAATGCTTTTAATTTGGAACACCTTTGTTTGCTCCACACGGTCGCTCAAATTTGTACAAAACAGTTAAATATACTAGCAGCTAAAACGACCAGTGTCAAGGATAAACTAAAAAATAATTTTGCTCTGGATTCGGAAAGTCAAGAACTATTGTTGCGGGCTTTAATGACAGGTACGCCGGACAGAGTTTTTGTGAAAGATAGAAACTTTAGATACATTTTTGTCAATCAAAGTTTTGCTGAATATTTGGGGAAAAATGTTGAGGAAATTATCGGCAAAGATGATATTGAATTAGGGTTTTCAGCGGAATTAGTATTTGGCGATCGCAACAACTCAATTAGGGGCATCCGCGAGGACGATCGAGCTGTGCTGGGGGGGGAGAGGGTTCGTAATCCCTACCAGACGATCCTCTTTGAAGGTGGCAAACAGCAGATATTTGACACGCAAAAAGTGCCACTGTGCGATGCAGAGGGTAATATATTTGGGGTTTTAGGTTTTTCTAGAGAGATTGGTCAATTGCAGACCACAGATGAAGCCAGGAATCAAAGCCAAGCCAAACTGCAAAAAATTACTGCTAGCGTACCGGGTACGGTATATCAAATAGACTTACATCCAGACGGCTCGATGGCCTTCTCGTTCGTGAGCGCGGGCTGCCGAGAATTGTATGAAATAGAACCAGAGGCTGCTCAGCAGAATTTTAATGTAATTGTTGACATGATTCATTCCGAAGATCGAGATGATTTTATCAACTCGGTGACGCTTTCTGCTGAAAATTTGCAGCCTTGGCGGTGGGAAGGAAGAATTGTCACTCCGTCGGGAAAACTTAAATGGGTGCAAGGAGCTTCCCAGCCAGAATTTCAAGCATCGGGGGAGATAGTTTACTACGGCTTATTCACGGATATTAGCGCCCGGAAACAAGCTGAACTGAAGCTGCAACTTTATCAACAAATCTTTTTGAAATCCAACGATGCGATCGCGATCTTAGACCCCCAAGGCTATTACTTAGAAACAAATCAAGCTCACACGGCTTTGCTGGGTAACAGCGCGTCAAAATTGTGGGGAAAAACACCTGCAACTCACATGGGAGAACAGGCATTTATGTCTGTGCTGCAAAGCTTGGCAGAAACAGGGAGTTACCGAGGCGAAATGACCTGTATTAAGGCTGTGCAAGAAGGAACAGTTGAGGTGGAGGTTTCGGCTTTTGCGGTTATCAATGATGCTGGGGATGTAGTTTGTTACGTAAGTGTCAAAAGAGACATCACCGAACGCAAGCGAGCTGAGGAAAAACTAAAACTTTACCGAGAAATATTTTTAAACTCCAACGATGCGATCGTCATTATCGATGCTGACGGGTTTTTCCTCGAACAAAATCTTGCTCACCAAACGCTTCTAGGATACACAGACGCGGAATTAGAAGCAGAAGCTTCGCCCCTGGTTGCGGGGGAGCGCTTTTCGGCAATTGCCCAAAGTTTAGCAAAAACAGGAAGTTTTCGGGGCGAAATTACTAACTCCACTAAAAAAGGCCAGACGCTGGCGATCGACGTTGCGGCATACTCTGTGATTAACAACGCCGACGATGTAATTTGTCATGTCTGCGTCAAGCGCGACATTACCGAACGCAAAAAAGGAGAAGAAGAAAGGCAAAAATTTGTGTCGCTGATTGAAAACAGCAGCGATTTTATCGGTATGGCTACCCTGAAAGGCAAAACGCTGTTTGTCAACGAAGCCGGACGAAAACTGGTGGGTGTAGAGAATCTTTCGGCTGTGCTTTATACGGAGATTTGGGATTATATTGGGCCCTATTTTCAACAGAAATTCAGTCAAGAGATTTTACCAACAATTATCAGTCAGGGCCAGTGGCAAGGCGAAGGTCAAATGCAGCACTTGGCCACCGGACAGCCCATTGATGTTGTGATGAATGCTTTTCTGGTCAAGCACCCTCAAACCACTGAACCGCTGTGCTTTGCTGCGGTAATTCGCGATGTCACCGAACGCAAGCAAGCTGAGAGAATGCTGCGGGAACAAGCAGAACAAGAACGCCTGGTTTCGGCGATCGCCCAGCGAGTCCGGCAGTCTCTCAACCTCACTCAAACTCTGAGCACTGCTGTACAAGAAGTGCGGCAGTTGCTGGCAACTGACCGCACGGTAATTTATCGTTTTGATTCCGAGGAAACAGCGATTGTGGTTGTGGAATCTGTAGGGGATGATTGGATGCCCCTGCTGGGAAGAAAAGTTCAAAGAACATCCTTTGGGGAAAGTTATGTATGGCTGTACAGTGCAGAAACAATTCAAGCAATGGCAGATATTTATACTGCAAATTTGAGCGAGGAACACCGAGATTTACTTGCTAGTTTGCAGGTAAGGGCTAATGTAGTTGTACCAATTTTTATAGGCGATGAAAGTCAGGGTTTGGCAGCAGAATATTCGCCGGAAACTCGAAGTGAACTGCCGGGAAGGAGTTTGGAAACGAGCCAAAATCGGTTGTGGGGATTGCTGATTGCCCATCAGTGCAGCGCTCCGCGTGTTTGGACCGATTCTGAGATGGATTTGCTGGGAAGGTTGAGCGTGCAGTTGGCGATCGCCATTCAGCAATCTACTCTTTTTGAACAAGCGCAGCAGGCCCGAGAAGCAGCCCTAGAAGCGTCTCGAATGAAGTCGCTATTTTTAGCAAATATGAGTCACGAAATCCGTACTCCGATGAATGGAGTGATGGGGATGACTGATTTGCTGCTGAAAACGAATCTTACTCCAGAACAGCTTGACTTTGTACAGACGCTGAAACTCAGCGGCCAAAATTTACTCTCCATCATTAACGATATTCTGGATCTCTCCAAACTGGAAGCAGGAGAAATGCGCTTAGAAATACTAGAATTTAACCTCAGTATCTGTGTGAATGAAGTGCTGGATTTGTTGGCAACTCCCGCACAAGAAAAAGGTCTAGAAGTGGTGGCACTAATTGACAGCGACGTGCCGCTGCAAATTAAAGGTGATGCAGCGCGGTTGCGGCAAATACTCACTAATTTGATCAACAATGCTATTAAGTTTACAGAAGCAGGAGAAGTGGTAATTGAGGTTGCTAATGCTAGTAATCCTGGGGTCTTGGCAGCTAGCGATAATCAGAAAATTTTAGAGAATATCGAACCGTTAAAAATAGAAAACAATGAGTCGATGCTCCTGCTGTTTAAAGTCACAGATACAGGAATTGGGATTGCTCCCGAAGACAAAAAAAAGCTGTTTCAGTCTTTTACTCAAGTTGATGCCTCTACGACAAGAAAATATGGTGGCACAGGTTTGGGGCTGGCTATCTCTAAGGAGTTGGTGGAGTTAATGGGTGGGCAAATCGGTGTGGAAAGTACCCCTGGCCAAGGCTCGACTTTTTGGTTTACTGTGCCGACAGTTACGGAAAATTTAACTGCTGTCGGGACAGCGTGCGAAGTGAATTTTGAAACGGTGCTGGCGGGGCGAAAAATGTTAGTTGCCAGCGACAAGCCGACAGTGCGAAAAGTGCTAGTGAGAATGGCTGTTTTGTGGGGAATGGAGGTTGAGGAGGTTGAGAACGGTTGGATGACGATCGCATCTCTGTACAAAGCTGTTAGCGTTAATTCCCCTTACGATATAGTTTTGGTTGATATTCAGTTGCCGGAAATGGTGGCGGGAAGTCTCGAACGCTTGAGGATTTCTGAGCCGGCAATGCAGCAGACGCATTGGGTGGTGCTGACTTCAATGACTCAGCTTGCAGAGGCGAAACGCTTGGTAGATAGCGGTTTTAGCGGGTATTTAACTAAACCTGTGAAAGCTCACCGACTATTTGATTGCTTGGCGAATGCGATCGCCCCGATGACGCTGATTGATGAGCCTCTGGCAAATCCAACGTTCAATCGAGCCTCAGCTATTGACAACCGGGAGTTAGCAAATTTAAAGATTTTGTTAGTTGAAGATACTCCAATCAATCAAAAAGTTGGTCTCAATCAACTCAGAGTTTTGGGATGCACTGCGGATGTAGCCAATAACGGTGCAGAGGCGCTATCTATGGTTGCTCTGAAAAAATATGACCTTGTGTTGATGGACTGTCAGATGCCGATTTTGGACGGTTACGAAGCAACGCTGCAATTGCGCCGCCTAGAAGCGGCAGAGGTTGCTGGTGGGAAGATGGAGCCACATCAAAAGACGGTGGTGATTGCGATGACGGCGAATGCTTTGAAGGGCGATCGGGAAAAGTGTCTGGCGGCGGGCATGGACGATTATATTAGCAAACCTATTGCGATCGAAAAGTTAAAATCGGTACTAGCAAATTGGTCGGTCAAACTAAAAATTGGAACTCCCAAGTTTAAGGCCGAGGAACTTCAAAACTCTGAACCAGATATCGAATCGGTAGTAGATATGGCACGTTTGCACGAAATTTCGGGCGCTGATTTAGAGTTTGAGCGGGAAATACTGCAAGCTTTTGTGGTGGATACTGGTAGTTATTTAGAAGCTGCTAAGGGGGCGATCGCCTCGCGAGATATGGAGACGCTGGCCCGCCACGCTCATCAAATTAAAGGTGTCAGCGCTACGGCGGCGGTGCGGTTAATGCCCGATATGGCAGATCAACTTCAAAGTCTGGCCGAATCTAATGATTTGGAGGGGGCTACAAAAATCATCGCTGAATTAGAAATAATTCTGGCGAGGGTTCAAAAGTTGGTGGCTACTGAGTAGTCAATTTTATTGTGCACCGGGCCCGTGGATCCCGATCCCTGACAATCAAGCATCCAGGATACCCGCCACGTGATTCATCCGTCCAGAAATAAAAAACCTGTATCCGATGAAACTTGCCGAACGTATTTATCTCGCGCAAGTCAATGCTTCAATCCTAAAATCTAAAATCTAAAATCTAAAATCTAAAATCGATTGACGGCTCTTGGCAGCCCCCACGAGCGAGCGCGTGTAAAGATTTTTAATTTTTTATCAAGATATTTATCTCAATGTGAAGGAATTGGGAACTCTTATAACATCTTGTGTGTTGTAACTTGTGACACTACTGTATTAAGTTATTGTGGTCAAATATAAAATAATCATTAAGCCGATCGCTCTGAGGGTGCTTTTCGTCGATCGGCTTGAGACACCAAGACCCGCTTTTCGCTATCCCCGCCCATTAAGTGCGTATTTACGCTCAACGAGGTTTTATGACTCCAGTCATGTTACGCCAACTCTGGTCATTAATTGAGACCACCCAAGCTACTCTGTTAGTCAATTTAGACGATGCCACCCTGGTACAGTGGCTGCTGAAGCAGTTAAAGACGAACTCTGCGCTTAATGGCAAAGAAGCAGATGTGTTGGACGAATACATCCAGTCTCGGCTTTCCCTAATCCGCGATTTAGCTGAGCAACGGCTAGCACCAGAGCTACTGTGAGCGGATTCAATCAAAATCGGATAAATATTCCAGGGAACGGCGATGCTCGCTCCCGCTGGGCAGAAATAGCAGAAAAGAAACCGGGTTTCGAGGATAAATCTTAGGTTTGACGACCAGGCCTCCAGCCAGAAACCGGGTTTCTAACTCTGGGCTCCTAGTTTGCTCAAAAAAACACAGGCGGGTAGTCGGTGCAGTTGCCACAGTGCAGCACCGGATGCAGAACGGCTAATTTGAAGCCGGAGGCTTTTGTAGATCGCCGATCGCCACAGTTCTCGACAGCTACAAGGTAGGATTGTCAGGAAAGCGTTCTATTAAAATCTATGCGTAAATGGGGATTTCTGCTGCTAGCAAGCGTGTTATTTGCGGCACCGTTGGCATCTTGTAGGGATCGATCGGCACAAACCGGACAAACAACAGCAACAACTGCAGCAGGTGGCAACTCGCAACAAGGTTCCAGCCGGATAGATACAATTGTCAGCCGCGGCAAACTGATTTGTGGCATCAGCGGCGAACTACCGGGTTTTAGCTTTGTAGACGAAAAAGGCAAATATTCGGGACTGGATGTGGATGTGTGCAGGGCTGTGGCGGCGGCAATATTTGACGACCCCGAAAAAGTCGAGTACCGAAAACTCAACGCTAAAGATAGATTTACAGTTTTGCAGGCGGGAGAAATCGACATTCTCAGCCGAAATACTACCTACACCGCGAGTCGCGACAGCACTACCGGACTCGAATTTGCCCCGGTGATCTTTTATGACTCTCAAAGCATCATGGTCAAAAAAGACAGCGGCATCAAAAGTTTAAAAGATTTTGCGGGCAAATCTATCTGCGTGCAGACAGGTACGAGCACCGAACAAAATTTGTCTGACCAAATGCGAAAAATAGGAGTTAAATACACTCCTGTCGTGTTTGAAGATGTGAATTCTACCTTTGCGACTTATCAAGAAGGTCGCTGTCAAGGTGTTACTGCCGATCGATCGCAACTTGTTTCTAAGCGGACAACTCTGCCGAATTCCGAGAATAATGTTGTTTTGCCGATCGTGATGTCAAAAGAACCGTTAGCCCCAGCGGTGAAAAGCGGCGATCCTAAATGGTCTGACGCGGTGAGATGGATTATTTTCGCGGCGATTGAAGCTGAAGATTTGGGAATTAATTCAGGAAATGTAGACAAAATAGTGGCAAGCACTACAGATCCGAACGTCAAACGTTTGCTAGGAACAGAAGGAGATTTAGGTAAAGGTTTGGGACTCCCGAACGACTACGTAGTCCGCGTTGTGAAGAAAGTCGGGAATTACGGAGAAATGTACGATCGCAACCTCGGCCCCAAAAGTACACTCAAGTTAGAACGGGGTCAAAACAGACTCTGGAAAGATGGCGGTTTGCTTTATTCGCCCCCGTTCCGCTAATTTTAGTTAACTGTTAACTGTTGACTGTTAACTGTTGACTGTTGACTGTTGACTGTTAACAGTCACGCACCAAAGCTATGTAGGGTGCGTGACGGTGAAAATCCCGATCGCCAATCGAGTAACTATCAAGTCACGCACCAAAGCTATGTAGAGTGCGTGACTTAAAAAATCCCGATCGCCAATCGAGTAACTATCAAGTCATATCAAATCCGGTAGCATCGTCCTGTATTCATCTCTGTATTCTCTCCCTCTGCGTTCTCTGCGCCCTCTGCGGTTAAATCATTCCGATGCAACCGGAAACGATATCACGCACCAAAGCTCAATCTCGCCTGGATTTGCCAGCAGATTTATCAAATATAATTTAAGTTATGAAACCAGAACCTCAACCGGGCAAAGCCCAGAAATTGCCCAAATTTAAAGATATATCAAAACTCCTGCGGGACGATCGCTTCTGGAAAATAGCCGTACAGGCGATCGCCCTAATTTTAGTAATAGTTGTTATTGCCATTCTTTGGGACAATCTCAGTGCCAATTACTCGCAACTGGGGATTGCATTTGGATTTGATTTTCTCAATTCCCAAGCATCCTTTGACATCGGCGAAAGTGTAATCCCCTACAGTCCCGCCAACAGTTACAGACAAGCTTATTTAGTCGGTTTAATCAACTCGCTGCGGGTGATGGGTATCGGCATTATTTTCGCCACAGTTGCGGGTTTGACGGTAGGAATTGCGCGCCTTTCCGACAATTGGCTGCTGCGAAGTTTGGCTGGTTTGTATGTGGAAATCTTGCGAAATACGCCGTTATTGCTGCAATTATTTTTCTGGTATTTTGCAGTTTTCATTTCCCTGCCAAAACTGGAAGACAATCAGCAGATGAGGGGGCCGATTTACTTCACAAATCGCGGCATTGCTGTACCTTGGCCTGTGGCTTTGCCGGGTTTTGAGATTTGGTTGATTTTGCTAACTGTCGGAGTTTTGGCGGCCGTGGCGCTGTGGATGTGGCGGGCGCGGGTGATGGTGGAAGAAGCTAAGCCGGGAAGACAGTTGTTTTGGGCTCTAGGTGCGATCGGGCTAAGTGCAATCTTAGCTTTGATTATTACCAAAAATCTGCCTTTTCGTCTAGATTTCCCCCGCCTGACACCAGCCTTGCAACTCGAAGGAGGGTTAAAATTAACTCCTGAATTTGCCGCCTTGGTGACAGGACTCAGCTTGTATACTGGCAGTTACATTGCAGAAATTGTGCGGGCCGGAATTCAGTCAGTATCGAAAGGTCAGTGGGAAGCGGGAAAGTCTTTAGGGCTGAAGTCTGGAACCATGATGCGGATGGTAATTTTGCCCCAAGCTTTGCGGGTGATTGTGCCGCCTTTAACCAGTCAGTATCTGAATTTAGCTAAGAATTCGAGTTTAGCGGTTGCGGTTGCTTATCCCGACGTTTATTTTGTGGTGGGCTCTCCGACGTTGAATCAGACCGGTCGGGCGATCGAAGCAATGTTAATTATCATGGTAACATACCTAACAATTAGTTTGATAGTTTCTCTGTTCATGAATTGGTACAATAAAACCGTACAAATCAAGGAAAGATAAAGAGTTAATGTTGGAATTTTTACAACGGCGATCAGAGGAAATAGAAAAATGGCGTACAGTGATTTTAGTTTAGAGGGCGCAGTCAAAACATTTGGATTAAAGTATTCGGAAGTCGCCGATTTGTTTGGCAAAGAACCCAACTTAGAATGCAGCCAACTACTAGCAGAAACTCTCAAACGCAGTGTACCGTTAGGTCTGGCAAGTAACACCCAGAAATCCCGCGCTGAAATGATGACAGCGCCAATTTTAATTGAACTTAGAGAACAATTACAAAATCGAATTAGCTTATTTTCCGGTATTGACTTTAATGTTGACTCCGAAAGAGGCTTAGACGGTAGTTGCGATTTTCTAATTGGCAATTCATCAGGACTTTTGTTAGTTGTTGCACCAGTCATTATAATTGTAGAAGCAAAACCGGAAAATCTCAATAGTGAATTGGGACAGTGCGTAGCAGAAATGCTAGGCGCTAGAATATTTAATGAACGTGAAGGCAACGATATTCCTGCGATTTTTGGTGCTGTGACTAGCGGAAATATCTGGAAATTTCTTCGATTAAAAAATCAAGTAATTGAAATAGATTTGACCGAGTATTACCTCACCGAGGTTAATAAAATTTTAGGTATTTTAGCCAGTGCAATTAATAATTAATAATTAATAACCAACAAATAAAATGGAAACAATACCTGTATTACCGCCCCCAGCCACCGAATCGCCTACCCCTTGGAATTGGGCGCGCAAAAATTTATTTAGTACCTGGTACAACAGCATTCTGACAGTAGTTTGCCTCATTATCGCCTTCCAAACTATTAAAGGAATTATCGTTTGGGCAACAACAAAAGCTCAATGGCGCGTGTTAGAAGCAAACTTGCCGCTATTTTTCGCAGGCAGATTTCCCAGCGAATCCTACTGGCGGCTGTGGATAGTAACGGCCATCATTGCCTTGTTGGGAGGATTAACTTGGGGAAACATTCAGCGGCAAGAACGTCTTTGGAATCCGCCTTTACTAATTATACTCGGTGCTGCAGTTGTGGGTGCGGTCATTTCGCCGATCGACCTAACCTCTCGTTTTTACCTGCTAGCAAATATTATTGTAGCGGCGGCTAGCTATTGGGCGGGGAGACAAATTCACCCTAAAATAATGAGTTGGATGCCTGCAATCTGGGTTCTTTCCTTCCCAATAGTTTTGTGGCTAATTAAAGGCGGGTTAGGTTTGTCCGAAGTGTCAACAAATGATTGGGGCGGTTTAGTATTGACGCTGTTTTTAGCAGTTATTAGTATTGTGCTTTCCTTTCCTTTGGGAGTATTGCTAGCACTCGGCAGACAAAGTTCTTTGCCCGTTGTGAGACTGTTATCAACATTATATATTGAAATTATTCGCGGTTTACCATTAATTGGCATTTTGTTTTTAGGTCAAGTGATGCTGCAACTCTTCTTGCCGCCCGAATATCCGAAATTGGATAGAGTAATTAGAGCGATTGCTGGATTAACCTTATTTAGTGCGGCATACTTGGCGGAAAACGTGCGCGGTGGCTTGCAGGCCGTGCCCAGGGGACAAATAGAAGCAGCTAGGTCGATCGGACTCAATACACCCCTGCTTACAATTCTCATTGTACTGCCTCAAGCACTGCGAATCGTCATTCCGGCGATCGGCGGTCAATTCATCGGATTATTTATGGATACTTCCCTGCTATCTCTATTCGGAATGTTAGAATTAATCGGAATATCCCGCGCCGTTTTAGCAAATCCTTCCTATATCGGCAGGTACGCCGAAGTTTACATATTCGTCGGCATCATTTATTGGATATTTTGCTACTCAATGTCCCTAGCCAGCCGCAAAATAGAGCGAACATTAGGAGTAAGCGAAAGATAAAAAAATATGCGTTCATCCGCGTTCATCAGCGGTTAAAAAACAAAAAAATATGGAAACTAAACCCACAATCCCAGAACAAGTAATCGTAGCAGAAAACGTCCACAAATGGTACGGACAATTTCACGTACTGCGCGGCGTCAGCATGACCGTCAACCGAGGTGAAGTCGTGGTCGTGATGGGGCCATCGGGTTCGGGAAAATCGACGTTTATTCGCACATTCAACGCCTTAGAAGAATACCAACAAGGTAAAATTACGATCGACGGAATCGAACTTTCCCACGACTTACGCAACATTGAGACAATTCGCAGCGAAGTAGGAATGGTGTTTCAGCAATTTAACCTGTTTCCCCACTTATCAGTTTTGCAAAACGTCATGCTAGCGCCAGTATGGGTGCGCCGCTGGCCAAAGAAAAAAGCCGAAGAAGTGGCAATGCAACTCTTAGAAAGAGTGGGAATATTGGAACAAGCAAAAAAATATCCCGGACAGTTGTCTGGAGGACAGCAGCAGCGGGTCGCTATTGCACGTTCTCTGGCCATGCAGCCTAAAATCATGTTATTTGATGAACCGACATCAGCATTAGACCCGGAGATGGTGCGGGAAGTTTTAGATGTAATGCGAAATTTGGCTCAAACGGGAATTACAATGGTGGTTGTGACTCACGAAGTCGGGTTTGCGCGCGAAGTTGCCGATCGCATTGTATTGATGGATGGCGGCGTTTTAGTGGAAGAAGCGAAGCCGGAAGAGTTTTTTCAGAATCCGAAGGAAGAACGCACGCGCAAGTTTTTATCTCAGATATTGTAACTGATTTTCAAGTTTAGTCGGTGGGTTTGGCGACGGTAGCAGCAGTAAAAATAGACATAATTAAGGTAAAATAAAAGAGTGTACAATCAGTCTCTATTTTGCTGAGATAGCTTGCAATGCCATCCACAAAAACTCTGCCGTTAGTTAAAGACTCGGAACGCCTAGAAAGTCGCCTCAAAGAAATCCCGGCGGTTCCTGGTGTATATTTAATGCGAGACGAGAGCGATCGCATCCTTTACATCGGCAAATCAAAAAAACTCCGAAACCGCGTCCGTTCCTACTTCCGTGAAAGCCAAAATCTCAGTCCCCGCATCGCGATGATGGTGCAGCAAGTGCGCGAAATTGAGTTCATCGCCACCGACACAGAAGCGGAAGCTTTAGCGTTAGAAGCAAACCTCGTAAAACAGCACCAACCTTACTTTAATGTCCTCCTCAAAGATGATAAAAAATATCCTTATTTGTGCATAACCTGGTCGGAGGAATACCCGCGCATTTTTATCACCCGCAAACGCCGCGCCGGTAATGCCAAAGACCGCTATTACGGCCCCTACGTCGATACAGGGGCACTGCGGAGTACGCTGCATTTAATTAAGCGAATTTTCCCCCTGCGGCAGCGCCCTCAACCGCTATTTAAAGACCGTCCTTGTTTGAACTACGACATCGGGCGCTGCGTTGGCGTTTGTCAAGGGTTAACTTCGCCTGAAGAATACCGGAAAATAATCCAAAAAGTAGCGATGATTTTCCAGGGAAGAACTCAGGAATTACTCGATATTTTAGAGCCCCAAATGGAAGAGGCAGCCGAAGATTTAAACTTTGAAACGGCGGCGCGCCTTCGCGATCAAATTAAGGGTTTGCAGTCTTTGAGTGCGGGTCAAAAAGTGTCTTTGCCCGACGATACGGTTTCCAGAGATGCGATCGCACTTGCGGCCGACACCCAGCACGCTTGCGTCCAATTGTTCCAAATTCGTGCAGGTCAATTGGTCGGAAGATTGGGATTTATGGCGGAAATCCCCCCCCAACCCAGGGCGGGCACGGGGGCACCGCCCCTACAATCGGGGGGGGAAGAGTTATCTCAACTTTCTCTTTCCTCCCCCCCTTGGCAAGGGGGGGAACGAGGGGGGGTAGAGGCCGGAGCGATTTTGCAGCGGGTGTTGGAAGAACACTATCAAAATGTCGAATCTGTAGAAATTCCCAGCGAAATTTCAGTGCAGTACGAATTGCCAGAAGCGGAAATATTAGCAGATTGGTTGAGCAACCGCAAGGGTCGAAAAGTTACGATTTTGACACCGCAGCGGCAAACTAAGGCAGAATTGATTGAGATGGTGGAACGCAACGCTGAATATGAATTGGCGAGAATGCAAAGATTGAGCGATCGCAATTCTCAAGCAATGGAAGATTTAGCAGAAATTCTCGATTTGCCCGAAGTTCCTCGCCGCATTGAAGGTTACGATATTTCTCACATTCAAGGTTCTGACGCTGTAGCTTCCCGCGTCGTATTTATTGATGGTTTGCCGGCTAATCAACACTACCGCCATTACAAAATTAAAAATCCTGAAATTAAATCGGGTCATTCTGATGATTTTGCTAGTTTAGCAGAAGTTATCGGTCGCAGATTCCGAGGATTGAAGGAAGAAGAAAGTTCGGCAACGGATTTTATAACGGATTTAACGGATAGAACGAATAAGGAAGAAGAATTTAGCGATTTAGGAAAATCGAAAAAAATCAGCAATTTATCCTCCGTTTCTCGTACTATCTCGGACAAACCCGACTTAATTATGATAGATGGCGGCAAAGGTCAACTGTCAGCAGTTGTGGCTGTTTTGCGGGAGATGAATTTGCTAGAAGAGTTGCGCGTTGTCAGTTTGGCAAAGCAGCGAGAGGAGATATTTTTGCCGGGGGAATCTTTGCCACTGCCCACTAATTCTGAGCAGCCTGGGGTACAATTATTGCGCCGGGTGCGGGATGAGGCGCACAGGTTTGCTGTGAGTTTTCACCGGGATCGAAGAAGCGAGAGAATGAAGCGATCGCGCCTTGATGAAATTCCCGGATTGGGACACCACCGACAAAAACAATTGTTGGCCCATTTTCGGTCGATCGACTATCTCCGTTTAGCGACTCCCGAACAGTTGGCAGAAGTTTCTGGGATTGGCCCGCGTCTGGCTGCTCAAATTTACGATTATTTTCATCCGTAAAGTCTTACGCAGCATGGGAGACGGGGATTTTTGGGGCGAGGGGGCGATCGGCCCGCAAGTCCCGATTCAGCCCGGATTCAGTCACTGTGAGGGAGGTCTTCAAAATTTTTGCACAGACCTATTGCAATCCCCAGAGACTTGTGGTATGTTTAGTTTCTGTGCGCGGGCATAGTTTAGTGGTAAAACTTTAGCCTTCCAAGCTAATTATGCGGGTTCGATTCCCGCTGCCCGCTTACGTCTATAAGAACCTCAAACCAACGATAAATCAACGGTTTGAGGTTTTTTATTGCCTAGAATAGGGGTAATTTGGGAGCCAAACTGAGTATCAACTGAGTATCAACTGACTACGGTTTGACGAGAAAACGACCAAACTGAGTATCAACTGAGTATCAATTGAGTATCAAGTTTTGACCCTAGTCAGCCCTTCCCCCCAGAATGCCTCGCTTCCAGTAGTAAGTCAGGGTTCCCTCACAAGCAGTTCTAGAATCCCCTCAATGTCTGCGAGCGATGCGGTAGGTTTCTTAGGTTTCATGCCCTCGACTTTCTTTTTTTCGTACTTGGCCATTAACTGATTGAGCAAGTCGCCCGCATCGGGTAAATCCTTGCTGGCAGTGACTGATTTTTGTCTCAGGTCAGAGAGTTCGACTTCCCGTTCTGCGAGTTTCGCTTCAACTTCCTCCCGATCGACTTCCTCTCGCTTGAGCTTTGATTGCAGTTCCCGTACCTCGCCTTCTAACTTGGTCTTCATATGGCTGCTTGATTTTAGAAGCGCGTCATAGTCAGCTTTTATTTTTTCCTTCTCTGCCTGCTCCTCAACAAAGAATGTACGATTTTTATCCGCTTCTCTGGTCTGCCTCTCCAGCGATTCTTGGCACTTAGTCAGCCGCGTGCTCCATATGCCGGAGTTTGCAAGAGCCTTGTCAACAGTTGCCCTGAGAGTTATTTCGGCGTCCTGGTAGCCGTGTATTTGGAGTGTCGATTCCTCTAGCTGGTTTCTCAGTGTCTTATTTTCTGCCTCTAGGTTGCTTAACTCATTCTGCAACCGTTCTACAACCTCGTTATGTACTTTGGGCAACTCTAGAGAGTCACCCGACTCGAACTTTCCCGGCAGTACCTCCTGTAATGCTTCAACGGCTTTTAGTAATGTCGCTACCTGCAACTCTAACGCTGTTACTCTACTTTCTGCAACCCGTTCTGCAACCTGCGAGACTTCTGCAACCCGTTCTGCAACCTGCGAGACTTCTGCAACTTCTGCAACTTCTGCAACCTGTGAGACTTCTGCAACCCGTTTTGCAACCTTCTCAGTCCGTGGCACTGGGGGTATCTCCAAGGCTTCTGCAGTCTCTTCAAGCTTGACCACGCTGACTTCTGAGCTTTTGCCTATGTATTTTTTCCGTACCTTTCCTGCAACCTTTCTGCAACCGTACCAGTATTCACCATTTTTACCTTCTTTGCGGACTGTGTAGGGCTTGCCGTCTCCTGTGGGTTCATATCTGAAAGAGCCGACAGACTCTAACCACGCAGCACCCTTGGGGGAGTCTAACTCGAATACCTTGCCGTCCTCTGTTTCTATTAATCCTTGCATCACCGCTGGAATTGTCATAGGTTGCCTACCTGGTTGCTTAATTGCTTATGCAACCAGTCTACTCAACCCTTAAGCAACTGTCAATGGTTACTTAAAGGTTGAGTAAGTTAGAGCTTCCTCAAGTACGGAAAACTGTCAGCACCAATGGGAATCGAAATAATTACTGTCTCATTCTCAAGTTTCACGTAGTAGTCAATTTCCCTTACACCATACGCCGGTCTGCTAGCAATCTTGCCTCTTCTCCCCTGATAATCGCCTCTTAGTGTAATTTCCACTAAATCGCCTATCTCAAAGGTTCTAGGCTTCTTGGCAGAGGTTGCTGTAGGTTTAGCGGTTTCTGTAGTACAGCTCATCATTGAGGACTGAGAGGTTTTAGGAGAAGGTGTAAAAACGTCCACACCGTCCACACTAAGGCTAGAAACTTTATCTACAGTGGATTTAAGGGTGTGGACGTTAGTGTCCACACCACGTACACAGTTGTCCACAGTTGCCTCTGAAATTTGGTGTTTTTGTTCGCTAAGTGTGGACGTTGTGTACGTGGTGTGGATGTCATTGTCCACAGTTGTATCGCTTACTGTGTATAGACTTGGAGCTACTGTGGACACTGTGGACGTTGAATTGAGAGAAAACAGAATACTGTTTCCCTTTTGTGTAATCTCTCCATACTTCATGGTCATCAATTCTCCAAACCAGTCTCGGATTTTTTGCGAGGTGGGTCGGTATTTTGGGTTAAAGCTGAGTAAGACATCTCGTGCCGTTACCGTGCCCCCCTTGCGTTCTGCCAGCGAGATGATTTTTGCGAGATTACTTTCAAGTGCATCGGGGCTGCAAACCTCAATATTTATGCTCAAAGCTTGCTGTGTCGTGTACTCAACCCACTTGATAGCAGCAGCAACTTGACTAGCAGGAATCTTGGAGGAAACCTCAATTCCCATGTGTGCAGCGTGGATACAGTGCAGGATGGTTGAGACGCGGCCAACTTTCTCAGCAGCCTTACCTAACATGGCTCGCATCCCTTGCTTGGGATGATTCAGCCGGAGTCGCTGGCAGTGGTTGTAATAGTCTACAAACAATTTTCGGGCTTCCTCATCTAGCTCGAACTGCATCATCGGGATAGCGTCCACCCTTTCATAGAGCGCTTGCAGCATCGGGTTGATGTCAATCTTTGACACACCTAAAGTTATCTGGGTTAACGCTGGTGGCTGTTGAACAAAGTCAAATCGGGCAAAGGTTCCGTTGTCGTCACTGCCATCCCCCAGAAAGGGTTCTAAGACTTTGGGCTGGATATTTCCATAAATAGAAAGGGAGACTGCACCGACGTTGACGGTAGTGCCGGCTGCGCGTGCCACTACAGCACCGTTACCGCTCCAACATTCCAGCAAGTCCTCTTTGTCACTTCCCTTGCCACTGCGGTACTGGTTGGCTGATTTGAAGAATCCTGCAAGCTCATCGCTTATCCAGAGAATACCTTGACTGGGATTCCGACCTACCATCCCTGCTATCCCCTCCCATGTAGCTTTAGTGATGTAGGGGATTGTTTCTACAGGGGCATCAGGCGCGGGGCCCTTGTTCTCATCCTTGCTGTTTTTCCATTGTTCAAGCTCCTCTTTGTAGGCTTTTTCTTGGGCATTGAACTTCTCCTGATTCTTTTGTCGCATCGCTGCTAGCGGGTCTGTAATCATGGCATTCAATACCGGAGTCTTCATCTGGCTTGACTCAGCGATAAAAGCACCGAAGTAGCCAAAAGTCCGACACCGATACCTGTTCCATTCCTCCACAAGCATTGTGCTACTGCCATTTTTCAAGAATCTTGAGATACCCGAAATCAGTGCCAGCGCGTAGCATTCAGGCTTGAGGTTCATGCGTCGCGCTACTTCTTCGATCGGAGCGGCCAGAGATTCAGGAAAGATTTCTGAGAGTTTGACGCTGGCAGACTTGGAGGCCAGTAGTTGCTCAATTCCGATTCTCGTGTCTTCCTTGTTGGCTTCTTGCTCGGACTCTTGTTCAATCTCTCGGTAAATTTTCCAGACATCGGCAGAGTTGATTCTGTATTTTTGAGCCAGCTCGGAGACTTTAAGCTGTAACTGAGATTTCTTGAGGTCGGACTCTAGCAGTGCTTCAATCTCTCCCCCTAGCTCAGAGATGTGGGGAACTTGAAATGGTTCAGGACGGACAACTTTTGCTGTTGCCTGCGGGGGAGTTGCGAAAACTTTCTTCTCTCCGATCGCCGCCTTGATATCGTCTGCGGTTATTTGGTGCTGGTCAATCCAGTCGGCAATGTCTAACCCTTTACTCTTAGGTAAATTCTCCCAAGCTTTAGAGTTTGGGTAGGGGTAAAGCCAGAGAGCGTCGGGGAACTGTTGATGCAATAGCTCAGCGTGTTTGATTCCCGGTTCATCGCGATCGGGAATAATTACAACCTTTGCACCTTGCAAGTCTCTGGTGTCGGAGTCCCGCCACTTGCTAGAGCCACCAATATTGCAGGTAGCGGCAAAACCTAACCCCCACATTATGTCGGCACAACTTTCGCCCTCGACAACGAAAATAAGTTCATTATTTGCGATCGCCTTTCTGACATCTGCGTAGCGGTAAATCGGGATGTTTTCACGCGCTATCCCTTCAGTACCTCCTATCCAACCAATCTGTCGGGAACTTTTGCACTTACCCCAACTTTGTTGAGTCCAATCAGCAGTACCCTTGCCATCCTTGCCACCTTTCCCGTCATCGAACCGCACAACGCGGACAAGGGGGGAGCCGTCGCGGGCGGGATATTCCCAGTAGCGAGTTCCACGGGGACGAATTGCTTTTTTCTCTTGAGGGCGGGCATAAAAAACGTGGCCGTCTTTGTCGGTTTTGCTTGTAGCTTCCCAACCAGTAGCGGGCGGTTGGTCGCGGTTGCAGACTGACAATTCACCTATGGAGTAGCACCAGTCAGGCTTGCCACAGTGCGGACAAGGGTTAGATTTTGAAACATCGACAAGATTTCCACGGGTGCTTGAAGTTTGCCCGTCATTCGAGTTAATATTATGGGACATGATGATTTGTCTCGTCTTTCTAAGAGATGGGTGAATTACCTAAAACCGTTGCAAGTCGGGTTCCAATCTTCGAGCAGCGGTTTTTTGGTGTTTACAGTTTTTGAAAAATTCAAGGCATAGGAGGAACCGCCCCGCGAGTTAGATTGCGGGTGCGATTAAGCTGTCGTTGCGAGCACAGCCACCTATTTCGATACCAGGGAGAGGGATAAATCGGACAATCGGAGGATCGAGAATACCCCCACCTATTTTGTTGCCTTGGCTACAACGACAGGGCAAGGCAAACAAATAGGCGACAAAGAGGCAGAGGAGCCAAAACAAGAAATTAAGCCTAGGGCGCGGCGGAAAATTCTTAAGCAGCTTCTTAATTTCTTCCCGTGTTTCTTCCTCTAAGCGCTTACAGACGAACTGCCAAAACTCCCACTGGTTAAAAGTCTTGGGAGTCTTTATCCTATTTTCTCCCCAACCTAAAAAAGAATTTAGACGATTGCTCACCAGCGCAAGATTGTAAGTATCGACAGGGGAGATTTCCTCCTCATTGCCCCAAAGGTGCTTGTTGAGAAGCTTGATACTGCTAATTAGTGCGAGGGTGTCGTCTATCATTTCATTATTTTAGTGGTGGCGGTACATCTTCAACAAACAGCCGTCGCTCAAATTTTGTCCCGGCAACGAACCGAAAACGTAAAAAAAACGTACCGTTTCTCTACCAAAACTCACTCGTCGGGTTTAAAGGTAAAAGCACTAGACGAGTGAGTCAGAACAAGGCTTTCGGCGCCGCCAAGTCAGATGGACTCTTGTCCGAAATTTCGGACGGATTTTGCTGTGCCCTGACCACCCAGAACTGCGTCCCACTGTCGAGGTTGTGGTTCCCCTGGTGTTGCCGGCACTGCTACCCCAAGCTGAGGCAATTGCAATTCATTGAGGTAGTAGGCGTACTGATTATCATCTCCCCGCTGCGGGTAGAACTTGCCGTTAGTTTTCCAAAAGAAGTCTTTACCTCGCAAAACCGCCAATACTAACTCTATTTCTGACTTGGTACCAGTCAATCTTAGAGCTGCCGTGGTTGGTATATTCGGCTGTCTAGTCATCACTTTCCCCCTTCACAAATGGCATCAAAAATTCATACTCAGCCTTCGCGTCCCGGTAGGATTGACTACTGCCGGCTGACACTCCCCAAACTTCTTTAAGGATTTTATTCTTGCCAGTGATGCCCTTCGCGTGACATTGCAGAATTAGTTCGACTTGTTCGCGCTGCTTGGTGGATAAATTCACTACTGCGAGTTCGCCCGAATCGCCAGAAGTCTTATTCAGTAGAAGTTCTAGTGATTCTCTTATCGAATCGAGTTCTGCCTCTTGTTCGTCTGTTCGTTCGTTTGTTGCCAGAATTTGTTCTGCTTCCTGTTGTCTTTGTTTCTGAGAAATGTATACGCTGGTGCTGATTTCATCCACCACATCGGCAGTGATTGCCCGCTCTTTAATTGCCTCAATCTCCCCTTGCTCAGACAGTTTACGAGCGATATTACCAGCGGTAACAGCACAAGCAATCGCAGCACACAGGCTTACCCCTTGCAGCGCTTTGTGAATGTCTAGCTTTTTGTCCAGGGCTGCTAAGGGAGTCAGCCAAAGAACTACAGAGGACGCGCTCAAAACGAACAGTTTTAGCTGCATAGAAACACCCCCAAACCAATCAGCAACATCGCTAAACTGCCGATTAAAACAGCCTGTAAGTCAGCCACTGAAATCTTAAGCAACTTACTCAGGGAGTAGTCAAGTAACCAGCTCAACCCCCAAGCAATCGCAATCGCTGCTAGCAAGAATAAAACGGCTTTCATTGCCATCGGATGCAGACTCGCTATCCACCCCAAAAGGGAGAAAGCGACGCATCCAGCAACGAAGTAGTTTGCCAGATACATCGCTTTCATTTAGTCAGTCCCTCCCGTGAGTTTGGCCTTAATCGCATCAATGCGAGTCCGAGCATCGCTGTCAGCCTTATCAATCCCTAAACCCAGTCGGGCATAACCGGGACGTAAACTGTGCAAGTGTTTAGCCAGTCGGGTGTCTGAGCGTTTTTTGCCCAGTTCATTATCAGCCACAACACCCTCATATTTGCGGTGATGACGATGAACTTTAGTATCGGCTTCTTCAACTTTTGCTAGTGCTTCATAGGCGCGCTTAGACTGTTTTGCACCGTCTGTTTTCTCCTTTGCCAAGTCCTTCATAGCGTCCGCTTCTTCCTTGGTAAAGTAGCGCGGTGCCGGCACAACTGGCACACTACGGATGCTGGAAAAATTACCAGGATTTAGCGGTGTGATGACACTTGCGTCGGTGCTTGCCAAAACTTTTGATTTGTCGATAGCGTGTCCGCCGTCGTTGCTAGCCGTGAGTTTTCCAGCATCAGAATTGCCGCCAAAAAGGCGTAGTTGTAAGCTCATAATTTTGTCCCGATTTGAATGTTGATGCGAACTGGGGATGGGAATAAATTCAAGGGATTGATTTGACGCCACATAGACATAGCCAGCACAAACACTCCCGTCGATGCGAGTATGAGTGCGATGAGTTGCCCAAGGTCAACCCAGTCTAAAAAGCTGGTGGAATTCTGGCGGGTGAAGCCACACACAGGAAATGAACCGTCGTTAGTCCAATCAAGGGTGTCTACACTTTCTAGAACTGCGTCTAGTGGTGCAGTCAAGGTATACAAGCAGTCGAACTGCTTGCGACTACTTGCGACTGTTTGTATAACTTCGGGTACTGTGTCAAGCAGTTCAGGCACTGCGTCTACACTGTCTACAGTCGCCGTGTCAAGCAGTTCAGGCACTGCGTCTACACTTCCTAGAACTGTGTCTAGTGGTGCAGTCAAGGTATACAAGCAGTCGGACTGCTTGCGACTGTTTGCGACTGTTTCACCTGTGTCTAGTGGTATGTCTAGCACTGCGTCTACAGTGTCTACAGTCGCTGTGTCAAGCAGTTCAGGCACTGCGTCTACACTTCCTAGAACTGTGTCTAGTGGTACGTCTAGCACTGTGTCAAGCGATTCACCGTCAACCAGGTACAGTTCTAGCAGCGCTTCCCATGTAGCAGTCTTGCTAAGTTTCCCGAACTGTCTGGCATCTTCATTGGTGAAGCCACGGTCAAAGGCGATCGCCTTTAATTGGTCAATGCGACGGTAGCTGACGGTGGGTTTAGTCATGGCAAAACCCCGTCAACTCAATCATTAAGAGTTGCGATCGTCCGTTAGGACAATCGGCTGAAAGTGGCATAATTTATAGGCTCCAAACGTTGCTGTAAAACGGTTTGGGGAAGTCGTGGTTTGGCTAGCATTGCAAGTGCTCGTCAACCGCGCATCAATCTTCCTTAGTTACTCACGATTGCAGACTTCCACTTCCTTGTCAACACAGAAAGTGTAAAGTTTTGTTTCGCAAAAGTTGCCCCTAGAATCAACATCCTAACAGCATCAAAGCGGGCGTAAATGCTCCAAAATCTTGCTGTCTAAATACACAGCATTAATTACCCTTTCCGACGTATCGCACCATTTAGCCACAACCGCACTCGGTACACCCTTGCCAACCTGTTCACTAATAAAAGTATCCCGGCAAGAGTAGGGGGTAGTAGTCTTAGAACCCTGTTCATTTTGCCTGGTTTTTTCAGTAATCGGGTCAACCAATTTATGCCATACCTGCTTACTGAAATTGTTGTAATTAATTGCCCCGCCCTTGATAGGTGATGGGAAAACCAATCTGTCTTTATCAGTCAGATTTTGTGGCTTGATACCTTTCAACAACTGAACCAGTTCTTGATTGCAAGGAAATTTACGCCGTTTATTGTTTTTACTGCCGTCAACCCTTGTCTCCTTACCGCTTGGGTGCTGTATACTCCCATTAAACACAATGTGAGAAAAGTCAGTAGCAATGTCAGACCACCTCAATCCCACAGCTTCTGAGGGACGGCATCCAGTCAGCAGCCAGAACTGCACCATTGGGTAGTAAAAACACAACTTTTGCCCGGTTTCTCCCCTCCCATTCCAAGTCCCTCTGTGGTTCTTAAAAGCCTCCAAAACCAGCTCTTTTTCTTGTGCCGTAAATGCGTTCGGCTCTGGGTCACTTTCCCAGTTATGCTTAGGCAATTCCGCTGCCAGCCCCTCAAACGGGGATACGGTTAAGCCCTTGACAATCTTGAATTTAATCCCCCATTTCACCGCTGCATTTAGGTGAGTCAAAATCCTTTTGGTCATGCTGTTAGTCGTATCCTCCAACAGCCAAGCGCGTACCTGCAAAGCACAGTCCTCTGATAGAGGCTGGTAGGGGCAACGGTCAACATAGCTTTGAATGCCTGTTACCAAGTAGTTAAAAGTTGTGGCCTTGAGTGCTGGCTTCTTGAATTCCAAGTATTTAGCAAACAGCTTGGTCAGAGTCAGTTCCGGCTTAGGCTTGACTGTCTCAATAACAGTCAGGTGAGTCTGTGACTTGTACTTCTTGAGTGTGGGGTCAAACCGCTCGAACTTGATATCAGATTCAATCAACTGTGCTTTAGCTTCTGCCAACTGCCTGTTATCAGAAGTATCCGGCATTCCCAAAGACAAGTATTTTTGCTCCCCCCCATAGAGAGACCTCGGCAACCGCAGTCGCAATCTCCCCCTAAAGTTTTGCACCACAACAGACCCATAAGAAGCTCTACCACCTGACTCAAATTTCTCAGTCATGAGTGCATCCTCACTTGAAATTGACCTACCAATTTTACCAAACTGAGTATCAAGTGAGTATCATCAGACCTGTATCACAAACAAGTATTTTAGAAAGCGTTACTGTGCAAACAGTCTAGCGATTCCCTCCTAGCGCCTTCCAAGCTAATTATGCGGGTTCGATTCCCGCTGCCCGCTTATGTCTATAAAAACCTCAAACCAACGATAAATCAACGGTTTGAGGTTTTTTATTGCTGATTTTTGGGACTATCAAGGGGTCTAGTTGACTAGAAATTGACTACGATTTGACTAGAAAACGACCAAACTGAGTATCGTTTGAATAGAAATTGAATAGAAATATTCACTTTCTATTCAACCTCTCCCCAATTGCTACTACCCGCAGTCGGCAAGTCAAGACGCCCTGACTACTCATCCGCCCAACAATCCTAAAATTACCTCCACGTCTTCCCGTTCGGCCCTCGTCTTTTTGCGCTGCGCTCTTAACTGATTGAGTAGGTCGGCCTGCTTTGGAAATTGAGATGAGCGTGCACAAAGAGGTAAGAAAGTTGCAAAATGGGCGTTAGAGTTGCTGCAGAGTTCCTGGTTTTTAGTAAAAGTAGTAACTGAGATATTGCACCATGCTCAAGAACAGGCAGGATGCCTGTTCCATAAAAATTCAATTTTATTGTGGGGTGGGCATCCTGCCCGCCCCTGAAAGGCTTATTTAAAATGGTGCAATATAGAAGTTACTACAATTTTTTTACCACCGCAAATTTCAATCATCAAAAATATCCAACTGTTCGCCCTCAGACTCTTTTTTGCCATCTTTTTTAACACCTTTCCGCAGCCCGATCGCAATTTTGCTATGTTTCTCAATCTGCTTCATCACCTGTCTAGCCCTGTCAATCACTGACGGCGGTAAACCAGCTAATCTGCCCGCTTCAATTCCGTAAGATTTGTCCGCACCTCCCGGCTGAACTTGGTGCAGAAATACGATTTGATCCGGCAATTCTTTCACTGTCACCTGATAATTTGCGACATTATCTAAAATAGAAGCTAACTCATTTAACTCGTGATAGTGAGTCGCAAAAATTGTCCGCGCCCGAATCTCATTTGCTAAATATTCCGCCACAGACCAAGCAATCGAAAGTCCGTCAAACGTCGCCGTTCCCCTGCCAATTTCATCTAACAAAACCAATGATTGTGGCGTGGCGTGATTGAGAATATTTGCAGTTTCGTTCATTTCCACCATAAACGTAGACTGACCGGTTGCCAAATCATCTACTGCGCCGACGCGGGTAAAAATCCGATCGCAAATTCCCAAACTCGCAGCTTTCGCCGGCACAAAACTGCCCATCTGCGCCATCAACTGAATCAAACCAACCTGCCGCAAATAACAACTTTTGCCGCTAGCATTTGGGCCTGTTAAAATAATTAAATCTGGGCGGTTTAGCGATGCTTCCCGACCCAAAAAAGCAGAATTAGGTACAAAAAATCCCGGCGGCAAAGACTTTTCCACCACAGGATGACAACCTTCAATAATTTTAATTTCCCGACTTTCTGTCATAGTCGGGCGACAGTAATTCTGGTAAACTGCTACTTCTGACAAACCGCACAAAACATCGACCGCCGCCACGGCGCGGGAAACGTTGCGAATAATTTCGGCGTGTTCTCCTACCTCCGATCGCACTTGAGCAAAAATATCGTATTCCAATTGATTTAAATCTTCCCGCGCTGTCAGAATTCGCACTTCCCTTTCTTTTAATTCTTCAGTGCTATAACGTTCTTCATTGGTGAGAGTTTGCTTGCGGGTGTAGTCCTTCGGCACTTGATCTACTTTCGATTTTGTAATGCTGATGTAATAGCCGAAAGCTTTATTGTAGCCTACTTTTAAATTAGAAATTCCCGTGCGTCTTCTCTCAGTTGCTTCTAAATTTGCAATCCATTCTTGGTCTGCTGATGCAGTGTGGCGCATTTCATCTAGCATCGGATTAATTCCCGCTCGAATCAAACCTCCTTCTTTTAAATGAATCGGCGGTTCATCAACTAAATGAGCGTGAATTTTACTTGCTAATTCTTCTAAAATTGGCGGTACATTTTGCAGCGCTTTCAAATAGGGCGAGATCCCTTGGGCTGCGATCGAGGCTAATTCCGGCAGTTTCGAGAGAGAATCAGCTAAAGCGACCAAATCCCGCGCGCTAGCTGTTCCAGAACCCGCGCGGCCTGTCAGTCTTTCGATGTCGTAAATTTGGCGCAGCAACTGCTGAAAATCTTGGCGCAGACCGTTATTTTCTACTAATTCTTGAATCGTGTCGTGTCGCGCGCAAATGCCTTTAATGTTGAGCAAAGGTTGCAGCACCCAGCGGCGCAAAGCGCGGCCTCCCATTGCGGTGCTGGTTTTATCTATCGCCCACAGCAGCGAACCGTGAAAAACCCCATCTCTTACCGTTTGAGTAATTTCGAGATTGCGGCGGGTTTGGTAGTCGAGTATGAGAAAATCGGTGAGAGTGTAAGTGTGCAATCTTTGCAAAGAAACTGCTTTTTCCTTTTGAGTTTCTTCGAGATATTGCAGCAAACCGCCGGCGGCGCGCACTGCGAGGGGCAAATGGCCGCATCCCATACCTTCAAGCGATCGCACTTTGAATTTTTGCAGGATTCTCTGTTTTGCTTCGGGCAAAGTAAACGGAATTTGCGATCGCAAAGAATAGCAAAACGAATTCGGCAAACAATCGGGTAAATGCTCGGATTTCTCTCCGGGCCTCAACATAGTCACCAAATCCGGCGCATTAGTCGGTACCAAGACTTCCGAAGGCTGCAAGCGCAGCAATTCAAGGGTTAATTGTTCTAAACTGTCTGCTTGGGTAGTGACGAATTCTCCCGTAGAAATATCTGTATAAGCCAATCCCCAATGTTCCCCCGCTATCACAATTGCTGCTAAAAAATTATTTTGCCTGGGTTTGAGCATTCCGTCATCAGTCAAGGTTCCGGGAGTGAGAATGCGGGTAATTTCTCGCTTGACTTGGCGGCCTTCTTTAGCAGCTATCGAGGCATCTTCAACTTGGTCGCAAACTACCACAGCATAGCCTTTTTCTACTAACATTGAGGTGTAGCGGTCTAGGGCGTGGTGCGGCACTCCTGTCATCGGCACTCTGCCGATTTCTTTGCCGCTTTCTTTGCTAGTACAAACAAGTTCTAATTCGCGCGAAATCGTAACTGCATCTTGGAAAAAACACTCAAAGAAATCTCCGACTCGAAACAATAAAAGTGCATGGGGATACTGTTCTTTCACTTCCACATACCGCTGCATCATCGGAGTTAGCTTGGTGAATTCTAGTAGGCGGTGGTCGGCATTGCGGATGTTGGGTTGATTGGGGTCTGTTGGGGTAGATGCAGTGTAAGGCATAAAAGGCGATCGATAAATTTTAATCTTTAACAACTTTAGCGCAAGCTCGGCTTTTAGCTATAACTAATGATACAATATTTGACGATTAATCTCCCTTAAGCAGGGTGCGTAATTCTCAATATTGGGGAAGGGTGTTGAGCTATACAAAAGTCACGCACCCTACTTAATAATCTATAAACCCGCTTTTACTTGAGAATTTTTAGGTCGCTTTTATCTAAAGTGAGCCAAAACATCGGCTTTGGTGAGATTAAGTGAGAAAAGTTTAGTTTTTGTGAGATGAGAGCGCTCGCCGATCGACAAAAACAATCTCAGCTATGTAGTTGTTAGCTGTTATGGCAGAAGGAAGAAGCAAGGATTTCAGCAATTAAGAATGTTCTAACCGTCGGGTGCGGTTGCTATAACTGTTGGGGCTTAACAGAAGAATGTGAAATCTCCCGCACTTTAGCTGGGGGAGAAACTTTACATTTTTGTTATTGAAAACAGCCGGAAGATAGATTTGGAAATTATACCTTGGATAGAGATAAAGTATATTTTATATGCTTAGAATTAAAAAAATCCAAGTTACTAATTAATCGGCGTAGTAAGTTTAAGATTTACAATCAAAAATCTGCTAGCTAGTAGTTAACTAGAGGAGAACGAAATAATGAAAGCTCTTTGCTGGCACGGAGCAAATGATGTGCGAGTTGATAATGTACCAGACCCAACAATTATCAACCCGCGCGATGCAATAGTTAAAATCACGTCTACAGCAATCTGCGGCTCAGATTTGCACCTCTACGATGGCTTCATCCCGACAATGCAATCGGGCGACATCATGGGGCACGAATTCATGGGGGAAGTAGTCGAACTCGGCAGCCAAGTCAAGAACTTAAAAAAGGGCGATCGCGTCGTCATTCCTTTTACTATTTCTTGCGGCAGTTGCTTCTTTTGCAACCGCGATTTGTGGTCGCTGTGCGACAACTCCAACCCCAATGCTGGGCTGGCTGAAAAAATGTTCGGCCATTCGCCGGCGGGATTGTTTGGCTACTCGCATTTAACGGGCGGCTATGCAGGAGGTCAAGCAGAATACGCGCGGGTTCCGTTTGCAGATGTCGGCCCTTTAAAAATTCCCGACGGACTTTCGGACGAACAAGTATTGTTCCTCACCGATATCTTTCCTACCGGTTACATGGCGGCCGAAAACTGCGACATTCAGCCGGGGGATACGGTAGCAGTTTGGGGATGCGGGCCAGTCGGACAATTTGCGATCAGAAGCGCGTTTATGCTGGGGGCCGATCGAGTAATTGCGATCGACCGCGTACCGGAACGCTTGCAAATGGCGGCCGCGGCCAAAGCTGAAATCATCAACTACGAAGAAATGGACGCCGGGGAAGCCGTCACCGAAATGACGGGGGGACGCGGGCCCGACTCTTGCATCGACGCGGTGGGGATGGAAGCCCACGGCACCGGTCTCGACGCTTTGTACGACAAAGCTAAGCAAGCCGTGCGGTTGGAGAGCGATCGACCTACGGCCCTGCGACAAGTGATCCTCGCCTGTCGCAAGGGCGGCACAGTGTCAATTCCCGGCGTTTACGGCGGCTTTGTGGACAAAGTGCCATTAGGTGCAGCTTTCAACAAAGGCTTGACCATGAAAATGGGACAGACGCACGTTCACCGCTATTTGCGGCCTTTGCTCGATCGCGTTCAAAAAGGCGAAATTGACCCGTCATTCGTAATTACGCACCGAATGAAATTGGATGAAGCGCCCCACGCTTACGATATTTTCAAACAGAAAAAAGACAACTGCATCAAAGTTGTCCTCAAACCCTAACTCGCATTTACCCTTCACGGAGAAACTATGCTTTTACAAGAAAAAGAATCAGGCGACTTGATTGAAATTCTCGATGTAGATGCTTTAATCAGCCCTACAAAACAAGAAGTGCCGGGAAAAAATCAAGCTGGTCAGGAAGAGCAAGAGACAGCAACTTTTGCAAAAAGCAAATTAGTGTTTCCTTCCGGTGAAACTCTGCCGCGCTGTTGGACTGAGGAAAATTATCAAACTAGCTGATTCAACACATTCCCCCTAGTCCCCCTCGTTAAGGGCGGGACACGGCACATACCATAGATGTTAACTTAAGGTAAGACCCAGCCAGAGATTGCTGTTTGACCATTAAATCTAGATCCCCCCTAGCCCCCCTTCTTAAGGGGGGAACAAGAGTCTTCTCAAAGTCAACCCCTACTCCCCAACAATCAGGGGGATTTAGGGGGATCTAGACTTAGCGTAAAAACGAGATTTCTCAGGGGTTTCAGTCTTAAGTTGACACGAAGAAGGGCACATAGCTGTCAGCTAAACCAGAAAAACCGCTCTCCCAAAGGGGTTAAAACCTCTGCAGGAGGGGGGTTTTGACGTGTTTTTTGAGGCCCGGAGGACACGGCGCCGTGTTTGTTTAAATAGAATGTACGATCGACAAAATTTAATAGAGTCTTTAGTTCGCGGGCGGGAGAAACCGCATTAAACTAAAGTGATAAAGATAACCGGATTTGATTTAATTTCTTTATGACTAAAAGCTGATTCCCTCCCTCACGGGCAGCGTTAAAACTAATGAAAGTTAATCAAACAACCCTGGGAGGAATTCCCCATGTTTTACCATAAGAAGCCACTACAGTATTACAAAAGACCAGAAAAGCCAGATGCCGTTTACGCCAAGCAAATTCAAGAACTAATTGGCGGTACATTTGGCGAAATGACTGTGATGATGCAGTACCTATTTCAAGGTTGGAACTGCCGAGGCCCAGCCAAATATCGCGATATGCTGCTTGATGTCGGTACAGAAGAAATCGGGCATATCGAGATGTTAGCAACTATGATTGCTCACTTGTTAGATAAAGCTCCTGTATCTATGCAAGAAGAAGGTTTCAAGGATGCTGTGGTGGGTGCTGTGATGGGTGGAAACAGCCCGCGAGATACGATCATCGGCAGCATGAATCCGCAGCACGCAATTGTATCGGGTTTGGGCGCACTTCCTAGCGACAGCGTAGGGTATCCCTGGAACGGCCGTTTTATCGTTGCTAGTGGCAATCTTTTAGCAGATTTTCGCTCTAATTTGCACGCCGAATCGCAAGGAAGATTGCAGGCTGTGCGGCTGTATGAAATGTCAGACGATGCGGGCGTGAAAGACACCCTGAGTTTTATGATTGCCCGCGACACGATGCACCAAAATTTGTGGCTGGCGGCGATCGAAGATTTAGAAAGTTCGGGAATGGAAACAACCCCCGTTCCGAGTTCCTTCCCGCAGGAGTTGGAAAAGTCAGAATTTGCTTATCAGTTTTGGAATCATTCTGAAGGTTCCGAAAGTAGCGAGGGACGCTGGGCGAAAGGCAAATCAATGGACGGCAAAGGCGAGTTTGAATATGTAGCCAATCCCCAACCGTTAGGGCCAGAACCAGTACCGCCGCCGCCCGAACCAAAATTGCACGGCACTGGCATGAAATAGCCACTCAAAAAGTTAATAGTAAGGTTTGCATTCCCCTATTGACTAATTAAGTAATTCAGGAATAAACTCCTTATTACTAAGCTCAAAAAAAACTAAAGTTCTTACTACTAACCACAGGTGCGTCGTAAGAACTTTACTCGCTGATTGGCTAATTAATTAGTTAACAACTGAAGTGCTTACTACAAACCAGGTTTTGACAATAAGTCTAATAACTAACAACAAATAAGTTATGCAATTGCAAGCAGTAATTCTCGATATTGACGGTACTCTGACGCTCAGCAATGACGCCCACGCTCAAGCTTGGGTAGAGGCATTTGCCGCTTACGGCTACGAGGTGCAGTTCGAGAAAGTTCGCCCGCTAATTGGCATGGGAGGCGACAAAGTTATACCCAAAATGGTATCAGGACTTTCCGACGAAGCAGGCGACGGGAAAAAGATTGCACAGCGGCGCAAAGAACTGATTATTAACCGCTTTTCTCCCGAACTTTCTCCAACCCCTGGTTCCCGGGATTTGCTGTTAAAAATGCAGCAAGAAGGATTGCGGCTAATTATTGCTACTTCAGCTACCACTGAAGAACTTTCCGGTTTGCTGAAAGCTGCACAAGTTGAGGATTTATTGGATCAAGCCACGACATCGAGTGATGCGGAAGCTTCTAAACCGGAACCGGATATTGTGGAAGCTGCTTTGAGCAAATTGCAGATGGAAGCGAGTCAGACTGTGATGTTAGCTGATACTCCTTACGATATCGAAGCTGCGGGCAAGTGCGGGGTGCCAGTAATTGCTTTTCGGTGCGGAGGTTTCGATGATGCTTCGCTGGCAAATGCTGCGGCAATTTACGATCACCCTGCTGATTTGTTGGCGCATTATGACGATTCTCTTTTAGGGAAAAAGGAATTGGTAGCGCGTTGAAGTAAGATGGCTAACTGGGGCGCATCGCCCCTCAAGTAACCTAATCGGTTACGATCCGATCAACTTGATGCGCTTCTGTGATGTCTGGAATATCCAGCCGCGCAGCTAATTTGCGAATGACTGATTCTGGTACTGTTGCTGTGCGCGATCGATTCTGCTGCAATATTTCTTCTAGAGGTACTTCTAGATAAACAATGCGAATGCGCGCTTGGTAAGCAGCAAAAAAATTAATTAATTGCTGCCGCATTTGTTTAGTGGTATTCGTGGCGTTCCACACAAAAGAGCGCCCGTCATTCATGTATTCGCGTGCTCTTTTTTTGGCGGCTGTGACCACATTTCCAGGGGTTTCGTCGGGAGGGAGATTCATCTCTTTTCGCAGTGCATCCAGCGAGATTAATGGAAAATCTGGGAGATTTTTCCGAATCCAATAATCTTTACCGCTTCCTGGCAAGCCAGACATCAAAATTACTTCGCATTTAGTATCGTCAAATGCTTCGTAATCCGGGTTGCCGTTGTCTTTGCGGAAGTAGATAAATCGGCTGTGTGCTGATGGGAATTGTCGGGGAGAATCCCAACAATTATTTTCTTGACAAAACTCCCGAAATAGTTCTATTTTATCGAGCAATTCTTGTTTGTCGGCGCAGTGGCGGCCGCGCACGTCTGCTTCGGCTAAAAGTGCGAGGAAATCGCAGCGGACAACTTGACTAACTTTAATTACAGACTGCTGCGGGTTGGGTTTGTCGATTAACCAGATGGGTAAACTGCCGAATTGGACGATCGCCACCACTGTTTCGCGAATCTCAAACTGCACAGGCGGCTCGAATTGAGATAAAATTTGTCTGACCATTCTCGCACCTTGGCGGGCGTGACCTTTTGAGCTAATTCTGCCGTCTGCTTCTATTTTTGTAAAGGCTGGTTTGGCGACATCGTGCAGCAAAGCGGCCGCAAAAAGTATCGATCGTTCTTTTTCGGGAAGTTGCCGCCAATTTGGGGATGAGATTAAGGCTTCGCAGACCATTTTGGTGTGAATAAAAACATCTCCTTCGGCGTGGTAAATCGGGTCTTGCTGACATCCTTTAAGGCTGTCAATCCAGTCGAAATGATTTTGAATACCCTCCCAATCCAGGAACCAATCGGGCGGTTGGGGACAAAAGGGAAAAGTCCAAGTTGGCGATAACAGTGCCGTCATAAATTCACCTGCGGGTTAACTAAAATTAAATAAATCTGCGCCGGGACGCAGAATATTGGGTATGATTGGGCGATTTAGCCAATGTCCTTCGGCATTTTTAATAGCTGTCAAAAAACTGGCACGCACGTATTTGTAACGCGCTTTTACTATGCCATATTCTTCGATTTTAATGTACAGACCTTCCATAATCTCGCTCTTGTCAGTCTCTTTCAAACATCGTTCTTCATCTAATCCCAATTCCCCGCAGTACAAACGCAAGCGTTCCAAATGTCCGGGTTGAATAAAATTAGACTTTGCCATAAACTGCATCATTTGCTTGGGAGATTTCAGCACTCCAGAAAACAGCACGGGAACGGACACTAACGGCAGTCCGTTTAACAACTTGCGGCGCGATTCTGTACTCAGAAATTGACTGGTTTCTAAGTCGAGCACGTCGTATTCCATAAAATAGTGCGGCAAAAAATCATAAAAGACAGTGTGTTTGGCATAAAGCCATTCGCCGTAAAGAATGTAGCGATTTCCCAGCACTTCTCCCAGGGTTCCGCTAAGACTGAAAGCCCACTGTTTGAATAAGTTAAAATGTTTTTCCCTCGGCCCGCCGGTGAGATAGTGGCCGCGACTTTGCAGCAGCATTTGTCCATCTGGTGCGAAGCTGATGCCTGTATTAGCGCCGTCTACCTTTTCTTCTATAATTAGAGGGCGATCGCTCAAAACGCTAAATGGCACGCTGTCGAGGTCTTCATCACCCGGTTGGAAACGCGAACCTTCGATGTGATAAGTTCTAGGATATTTAACAATTTTGCTCATCAGCCAATCCATTTTAGATTTGAGAGGCGACCCATCCATTTGAGATTTGAGATTTGAGACTTGAGAGGCGACCGAATCTATTTAACCATTATAATGGAATAATCACAAAGGAGCGTGTATTTTGAAAAGTCAAAGTTTCCAGAGCATATCATCAGCAATCGCAGGGATTCTATTAGTAGGCGCGCTACTCATCGGTTTAAACTCTTTTGTCGTCATCAATCCAGGCGAAGCAGGGGTGGTTAGCGTTTTAGGAAAAGCCACAGATGGAGCATTGTTAGAGGGGTTTCACCTCAGACCCCCGCTAATATCCAAGGTAGATGTGTACGATGTAACAGTGCAAAAGTTTGAAGTTCCCGCCCAGAGTGCTACTAAAGACCTTCAGGATTTAAATGCTAGTTTTGCGATTAACTTTCGCCTCGATCCTGCGAGAATAGTTGATGTCCGAAGGACTCAAGGAACATTGGAGAATATAGTCTCAAAAATTATTGCTCCTCAGACGCAAGAAGCATTTAAAACAGCCGCTGCACTGAGAACCGCCGAACAATCTATTACTCAAAGAAGTGAACTGAAGCGAGACTTTGATACTGCGCTGAAGGAAAGGCTATCAAAGTATGATGTAATCGTGCTCGATACGAGTGTGGTTAACATTCGATTCTCCACAGATTTTGCAAAAGCGGTTGAGGAGAAACAGGTTGCTGAACAGCGGGCGCAAAGAGCTGTTTATGTGGCTCAGGAAGCAGAACAACAGGCTCAAGCTGACATTAACCGCGCTCAAGGTAGGGCAGAAGCTCAAAGGCTATTGGCTGAAACTTTGAAGGCTCAAGGCGGCGACTTAGTTCTGCAAAAAGAGGCGATCGAAGCTTGGAGAAGCGGCGGCGCTCAGATGCCAAAAGTGCTGGTTATGGGCGCAGGATCGAGTCGGGTTCCTTTCATTTTTAATATGAACGATATTCAGGAAGAACCCGATCGCCCGCAAGTGACCAACAATTAAAATATGGCTGAGGGTAACAAACCCGGTGTCTCAGAAAATATTGGCTTTGCTAACCACAAATCTCGGAATAAACCGGGTTTCCTCAGAAAGCGCACATAAGTCCTATGAGAGTTACCGGAATATGCTACACTGCTGAAAGCCACAATATAACGACAGTTTGAAACCTGTCGTTATAAAAGCGAAGTCCGCAATTAACACGCAGGCAACACACTCATTTTAGGAAGCAAGGAAAAATCATGACCCGCGCTATTATGGAAACAGACAAAGGCACAATCAATTTGAAATTGTTCGATGCGGATGCGCCTAACACAGTGAAGAATTTTGTTGACTTGGCGGAAAAAGGTTTTTACGATGGATTGGCTTTTCACCGAGTCATTCCTAACTTTATGATTCAAGGTGGCTGTCCAAAAGGCAATGGAACTGGCGGCCCCGGCTACAAAATCAAGTGTGAAATCAACTCGAACAAACATGAGGCAGGAACTTTATCGATGGCTCACGCAGGTAAAGATACGGGTGGTAGCCAATTCTTTATTTGCCATTCTCCCCAGTCTCATCTAGATGGAGTTCACACAACTTTTGGCAAAACTGAGGATATGTCTGTCGTCAATGCTATCCGCCAAGGTGACAAGATTATTTCGCTCAAAATTGAGCATTAATTTTCTCTAATTAGTGGCGTTTGCAATAAGGAATTTAGTCCTTATTGCAAACAAAACCTGTGAAACTTAAGAGTTTTAAAATCTACAATTTATAACCAATAATTTCTTGATAGTACCAGCCCCCGGATTTATCCGTGGAATCAATCCCAAATCCCAAATCATTGCATCCTCAAGCCCCCCGATTTATCCGTGGTGTCAATTCTTCAATTCTTCAATCTAAAATCTAAAATCTAAAATCGAATGACTGTTATCAATGATTCTGCTGTGGTGGCTGAGTTAACTGAACTATATTTAAAATACGAAAAAGCTCTTTGTACGAATGATATTGAAACTCTCGATAATTTGTTCTGGGATGCGCCGGAAGTCGTGCGGTTTGGGGTGACGGAGAACCTCTACGGGAGCGATGAGGTGAGGGCTTTTCGCAAAGGGCGATCGCCTGTAAATGTCGATCGAGAAATGTTCAACCTCAAAGTCGTGACTTTCGATGCAGACACGGCCGCTGTGACGCTGGAATTTCGCCGTGTAATGGATGGAGTGGTGCGGCTGGGGCGGCAAAGTCAGATGTGGCGCAAGTTTCCTCAAGGGTGGAAGATTGTTTCCGCTCACGTTTCTTTGTTGTCGGTGTAAATGTTATGTCATTTCCCTTGAATTGCCCGTAATGAAATTCTGTCGATCGGGCTGGGCGGGTTTATAGATATTATGGATGTGAATTACAGATTATTTGTGAAACCCGCCCCTACAAGTATTGTGGTTAATTTACCTGACCGGATATTAAAGGTAAGAAAACAATATATTCAAATGTAAAATTAGTATTTTAATTTGATGATTGTTGAGCCATTCAATTCGGCATCTCTTCTTTTTTTCCTTTACTATTAGTACCTCTGATTTTTTACCGCTTCCCTCCCCTAATACAGTTCATATTTGAGCAAAGTACACGGAATCGATCCATTATAAACAGGAATCCGGCGCGATGTCCTGAGTCCCACCTTTTTACCCAACTCCTTATTCCCAGTCAAAATAAAGGCATTCCAACCTTTAAAACGATTCTTGAAAATATCCCCCAACATCTTGTACAAATCTCCTAATTCGCTAGCATCTCCCAGGCGCTCTCCGTAGGGAGGATTGCAAATCAGAACGCCTCTGTCTGCGGGTGCTTCCAACTGAGATAACTCGGTTTGAGCAAACTGAATCTTACCGGAAATACCAGCTTGCTGGGCGTTGGTGCGAGCTTGAGTTAACATATCGGAATCGCGATCGCACCCTGCAATCACCTCTTTAAGTTCCGGTAACTCACTATTTTCAGCTTCTGCCCACAATTTATCCCACAAAGGTTCGTCAAAATCCCGCCAACTCATAAATCCAAACTTTTCTCGAAACAATCCCGGTGCAATATTCAAGCCCTTTAAAGTCGCTTCCAAAGGCAAAGTTCCCGAACCGCACATCGGGTCTAAAAACGGCAAATCTGGCGTCCATTCTGCCATCTCCAACAAAGCCGCAGCTAGGGTTTCTTTGAGGGGAGCAAGCCCCATCGCCGGTCGATATCCCCGGCGGTGCAAACTGCCGCCAGAACTGTCTAAACTTAAAATAGCTCTATCTTGATGAATGTGAATGTTAATTTGCAAATCGGGATGCTCTACATCGACATTAGAACGCTTGTTAAATTGAAGGCGCTGTTGGTCGGCGATCGCATTTTTGACCTGCAAAGCTGTAAAGTGAGTGTGGTTCAAGTTTTCGTTGCCACCGGTGCAGTTTACTGCTAAAGTATTGTCGGGATATAAGTATTCGTCCCAAGGGATTTTTTGCACTTCGCGGTAGAGCATATCCGAGTTGTAACACCGGAATTCGGCGATCGGCATTAGCACTCGAAAAATTGTTCTCGACCAAAGATTGACGCGGTACAATAAAGCCCGATCGCCCGCAAAGTAAACCCCTGTAAAATCTGGCTTGACATCCTGAGCCCCTAAACGTTCTAATTCTTGGGCGGCAATTGTTTCTAAACCGCGCGCAACTGTAGCAAAATATTGATTCATTGATAATTGGGAATTGGGAATTGGGAATTGGGAATTGTTACTAACAACAGACACCAGACTGATGACTATAATAGCTGGTTTTAATCCTAACTATCAAAATAAATACTCTGCCTTCACGATAAATCACTCGCATTAATCTGGGTGGGGGCGGGTTTGAGAGATTGTTCTTTGTTGGCTGTGATTGTTTGTGAAACCCGCCCCTACAGATTGTTAGAAATGTGCGAGTCACAAACTGTCAGTGGGGGCGGGTTTGAGAGATTGTTCTTTGTTGGCTGTGATTGTTTGTGAAACCCGCCCCTACAGATTGTTAAAAATGTGTGACTCACAATCTGTCAGTGGGGGCGGGTTTGAGAGATTGTTCTTTGTTGGCTGTAATTGTTTGTGAAACCCGCCCCTACAGATTGTTAGAAATGTGTGAGTCACAAACTGTCAGTAATACTGGTGAAATTAAAAGCTTTCACGCGCACTCCGGGTACGACACTACCGCCGTAACGCTTCACCGTACTAACTGCATCCACATCGCGCAACATATCAGGTAAAACTTGATTGAAACGCAGGTTTTTAATCGGGTAAGCAATTTTGCCATCCTCAATCAAAAAAGTACCGTCGCGAGTCATTCCCGTTACTTCCAATGTTTTCGGATTAACGTAGCGCACGTACCAAGCTCGACTGACGAAAATTCCTCGCTCGGTTTGAGCAATTAAATCGGCTAAACTTTGGTCGGAACCTGTCATCACGATCGGGTAATAAGCACCTTTTGCCTCTTTGCCTTTTTGTTCTGCCCAGTAGCGGGAATAAGACAAACTTTGAGGGACGCCATCTTTGATGATTTCCAAATAGTTATTGCTCAATCCGTCGCCGAAAAAAGTATTCGATCGCAACAAAGGATGAGCCGGATCGCGCTGCACTTGCACTAACGGGCTAAAAAGTTGTTCCCCCGCGCGGTTTCCCGCTGGTTTTCCCTCTGCATCGGCGATCGACATAAACGATCGCCCCTCATCCGCCGCCCTCGCATCCAGCCCCCAAATCACCCACGGTAGCAAGCCCGCAAAAGCAGCGCCGTCAAAGATTACCGGATAAACGCCGGGAGTGATGGGGCGCGGGTTGCGGGATGCGATCGCCCGATCGAGCACTTGTTCTGCTAATTGGGCGATCGGCAATTCGTTGATACTCCAAGCAGTGCTCTTCGCCCAACTAGAACCGTCTTCAACGCGAGCAGTAAAGCTGAAATCCGCATCTGTAGAATGGTTGCAGGCGCGGAGTCCGGTTGACGAGGCGATCGCGTACAGCGACGCCTCAGTGCTCAAAGTACCCGAACCATGAGCGCCCCCCTGGGAGGATCTCGCGCACGCTTGCTGCACCATTTCGGCCCGTGCTAGAGGCGATACAGTTGCCGTTGCTGCGTCGAATGCGGGCGATCGCAAATCGTAGGTTTGAGGCGGCAGCAGCGGCATCCATTCGGGGTCTGCCGGCGCAATTCTGGCCAATTCTTCCGATCGCTTGACTGCGGAGGCGATCGCATCTTCATCAAATTCTGTAACAGCAGCAGAGGCGCTTTTGTTACCGAAATAGCTAGTAATGCTCAGGCTAAATACAGTTTTGCTGATATTTTGGCTGATTTGGTTTTCCGAGAATCTCGAAAGAGATTCTTCGCCAGTAGAGAGACTTACAAATACTTCCTCTGCTTTGGATAATTTGACTGCTTTTTCTACTACCGATAAGGCTTGGTCTTCACTTAAACTTGCGGGCGATGTTGTTACAATCATGATTAGTAATTAGGCATTGGGAATTTGGCATTGCGAATTGGGTATTGCGAATTGGGCATTGCAAATTGGACATTGGGCCTTGGGCATTGTTAGCAATTAACTAATAACTAATAACCGATGCCCCATGCCCCATGCCCCATGCCCTATTACCCAATTTGAATATCCCTCACTCGCACCGGCACACAAGCGTGAGTCATCTGAGCAACCTGCATCGGCTCGCCCTTTCCGCATATATTAGTACCGCACTGAACCAGCTCCGAAGTCGGCCCGATCGCATCTATTTGATTCCAGAAATCAGTAGTCATCGCCTGATAAGTTACATCCTTCAACATACCGACAACTTTACCTTTTTCCACCTTCCAAAAAGCATCGCCGCCGAATTGAAAATTGCGCCGCTGCTGGTCAATCGAATAACTACCCATACCGTCGATTAAAATCCCGTCTTCCGTATCAGCAATCATCTCGGCCAAAGTAGCAGTATGGCTGCCGCCATCCGGGCCCGGCTCCAATCCCAAATTGGGAATTCTCACCATCGGCACGCTAGACCAACTGTCAGCGTAAGCAGAACCGTTGCTGCTGGCACGTCCGAGGCGATAAGCCGTCTCTCTGTCAGTGAGATAATCAACTAAAATTCCATCCTTGACAACGTACCACTCTTGTGATTTTACGCCCTCATCATCGTAACCCATTGTACCGCGGCCACCTGGTTGAGTGCGATCGCACTTAAAATTCACCCAAGGTGCAGCGTATTGCAGTTTATTTAACTTATCAGTAGTAGCAAAGCTAGTGCCAGCAAAATTAGATTCGTAGCCGTAAACCCGGTCTAATTCAGTTGGATGACCGACAGATTCGTGGATTGTCAAAAACAAATTTGTCGGCTTAAGAATCAGGGATTTGCAAATACCAGCCGGGACTGTGGGAGCGCTGACTTTCTCAATAGCTTCGGCGGCAACTCTTTCGACTTGACTCAACAAATCATCGGGATTAATATGTTCGTAACCGATATTCAGCGGCGGGCGTTCGTAACTGCGACTTTGGGCATCGCCGCCCGCAATTGCCGTACAGTCAAAACCCGGATAGCTGCGGTAGATTGTTTGTTCGATTAGCGAGCCTTCTGTAGAAGCAAAAACCTTGTCTTCGCGGCTGGACTGCAAAAAAGAAGAAGCTTTTTTGATGCCTTGTGCGCCGTGTGCTAGCAGCTTCTCGTTGATAGTTAGCAACAGTTCAGCTTTCTCAGCAACGGGTACAGAAAAAGGGTCAATGGCGATGGGAGTAATGTAGGTATCGACATATTTTTCGACAGGCACCAACCGCACCGGTTCCTTTTGAGTTAATCGGCTGCCTTTCGCGATTTCTACAGCCAAAGCGACTATTCTTGCAACCTCTGCGGGTGTTTTGCTGTGACTGGCGGCAAACCCCCAAGCGCCGTCTAGAAGCACTCGCACGCCAAAACCGGAACTTACATTATCTGACAGTTGACTTAAAGATCGATCGCGCGCGTAAAGATTCTGCCTTCGGTAACTGCAAAAACGCACATCACCGTACTCGCAACCTGTTTTCCGAATCAAATCTACAGCCAAATTTGCTAACTCGTTAGCAGAGATTTTTGCAGTTAATTGCACCATAGTTATTCGTCATTCGTCGTTAGTTGTTAATTATTATAACATATTGGAATAAACCGCGAAGATGCGAAGAGCGCGAAGGAAGGAAATAGAGAGGTCTTTCTCATATCGTTTACGGTTTTTTCGGAATGATTAAACCGCAGAAGCCGCAGAGACCGCAGAGGAAGAAAAGAGAGAGATAAATAATTCCGATGACAACGAATTTGATGTCATTTCTAAGTAGAGTTTTTACCTAAAAACATCTTCTTCTTTCTCTTCCTTCTTCGCGTCCTTCGCGTCTTCGCGGTTCGTTAAATCCTACTCCATCTCCTGCAAAACCCCTGTCAAAATTTCCACAATGCGATCGATATGTTCCTTCTCAATAATCAGCGGTGGCGACAAAGCAATAATATCACCCGTAGTCCGAATCAGCAACCCTTTTTCATAGCACTGCAAGAAACAATCAAAGGCCCGTTTCCCCGGCTTCCCAGCAATAGATTCCAACTCAATACCTGCCACCAGTCCCAGATTCCGAACATCAATTACGTGCCGCACCCCCTTCAAAGAATGCACCGCATCTTCCCAGTAACCGGCCATCTTATCGGCCCGTTCAAATAACCTTTCTTCCTCATAAATATCCAGCGTCGCCAAAGCAGCCGCACAAGCCACAGGATGACCAGAATAAGTATAACCATGAAAAAGCTCGATCGCATTTTCAGGAGCATTCATAAAAGCATCATAAATGCCTTCTTTCACAAACACCGCCCCCATCGGCACCGTACCGTTAGTTATCCCTTTCGCCGCCGTCACAATATCGGGAACCACCCCAAAATATTCCGTAGCAAAACTAGAGCCTAGCCGCCCGAATCCGGTAATAACCTCATCAAAAATTAGCAGGATTCCATATTTGTCGCAAATCGCCCGCAGCCGCTCCAAGTAACCTTTCGGCGGAATCAAAACACCCGTAGAACCAGCCACCGGTTCCACAATTACCGCTGCAATATTAGACGCATCGTGCAAAGCGACAATCCGCTCCAATTCATCCGCCAAATGCGCTCCCCATTCCGGTTGTTTGCGGCTGAAAGCATTGTGTTCGAGATTGTGAGTGTGAGGCAAATGATCGACTCCCGTTAGCAAACTGCCAAAAAACTTGCGGTTTGTACCGATACCCCCGACAGAAATTCCCCCAAAACCAACGCCGTGATAGCCACGTTCCCTACCGATTAATCGTTGGCGAGTTCCTTCACCTTTCACCCGGTGATAAGCAATCGCAATTTTCAAAGCAGTTTCTACTGATTCCGAACCCGAATTAGTAAAGAAAACGCGATCGAAATTGCCCGGAATCATCTTTACCAAACGTTCCGCCAATTCAAAAGCACCCGGATGTCCCATCTGAAAAGCCGGGGAGTAATCCAAACGCAAAACCTGCTGTTTAACTGCTTCGGCAATTGTCTCGCGCGCGTGTCCTGCATTCACGCACCACAGCCCCGCAGTACCATCTAAAATTGAGCGGTTATCATCGCTTGTAAAGTGCATATCTTTGGCAGAAACCAACATTCGCGGATTCGCTTTAAACTGTCGGTTGGCGGTGAACGGCATCCAGTAAGCGTCCATATTTGTCATGTTTTTTTATCCTTTTATATTGATGCTTCTGCATCCAAACTATAACTTGCTACCGATTGCCGATCGCCAGACGCTTATTATAATTTTACAAAACACCTCTATCCCTCTTTCTATCTTTTCTATCTCCTCTGCGCCCTCTGCGTCCTCTGCGGTTAGTAAAAAAAATATCATTCACAAATGAAATAAAATCACCGCCACAATCCTAAATCTTGGCGATGGCTTTCCTAGCGGCAGAGATATCAGATTAAAAACCCGGTTCATTAATTAACATAAAAAACCGGGTTTTTAAGGAACATTAAAACTTGATGTTTAATGACAAAAACTAGCTAATTCACGATCGCCCCCACAGACTCATGCTGCAACAAACCAGTCAGCATTTGGGCCGGTTGCTCTCCGTAGGGCCAGGCGAAAGCATGGCGGAAAGCTGCATTTTGACACGCTTGCAACTGCCGAAAATCAATGATATCCAAAGTTAACAAATTCTCGTACTCGAAAGGCAATCGCACGTTGTGCAATCCCGCGTTGTCGGTACAAATGGCAATATCGACACCAGCTTCAAAACATCGATCGAACACAACCTTCAATTCGCGCATATCCTGCAACGTCCCCGTTTTGAGATAGGTAGTCGGGCAAACTTCCAAGCATTGACCCCTGCGCGCGACTTCTGGCAGCAGTTCGGGATATTTTAACGGAATTTGAATCCCGTGGCCGATCCGCATCAGATAGGGCAGAAGTTCGGGATAACAGCCAGAGGTAGTTTCGTAGAGGTGGCCGGTAGTTTTGATGCCGATCGACCTCGCGTACTGGTACAATCCGACAAACTCCTCTAAACGCTCGCCTATACAATCATCGCCGCCAGCTATATCGATCGCACAAACATATTCTCCCATCCCGGCCGCCAAATCTACGATCGCCCGATTCACTTCATAAGGCAAACGCGAGTGCATACACAAAATTTGGCTAGTAACAATCGGACAATCGCTAATTTGACTTGCCTTGCCCACAACCTTTACAATTTCTGCCATCAAATCTATGCGTTCTGACTGATTCAAATGTTCTGGAGTCCGCAAATAAGGCGTATAGCGCAACTCCAAATAAGCCAGATTTTCAAACACGTAAGCGCCCCGCATCAACCGATAGATGAAATAAGGCAACGTCTCAACAGTTTGAACGCTTTCTACCAGCGTGTGCAGTTCCAAATACTCATTGAGAGTATTGCGCGGACGAGTGTAAAACTCCTCAAACTCCGAGTATTCTTGAAATCGATTAACCATCTCAGCATTGTGGCGATCGAAATACCGCCACAGCACCCTAGGAACGACAGAACCACCCAGATGGCGGTGCAACTCAGCGTGTAAAGTCATGCGATTTTAGATTTTAGATTTTAGATTTTAGATTGAAAGAATTGAAGGATTGAAGAATTGAAGGATTGAAGAATTGAAGGATTGAAGAATTTGTAATTTAGTCCTATACGCATCAGTGGTCAGAAACCGGGTTTTCCCAAATACTAGCCAACAACCTCCAGCCGGTAAACTCTTCCACATTTAAGCTGCACATGGGATTCCCCTAAAAACTCGTCAAATCCTCACCCATTCTTCCCCTCTCCTACTCTCCCTTCCCAAGTCCCCCGATAGGGCTGGAAGTTGGTTTTTGAGAGCAATACAGCCTCAACTCTCTCAATTGTAACAAAAATTTATTTGACATTTAGGACGCATTCGTACATAATCGGAGATTGTGTCAACCTGAACTGAACGCGAGAAACCCTTGGCTAACGTAGTTGTGATCGGCGCCCAGTGGGGCGATGAAGGAAAAGGCAAAATTACCGATTTGCTCAGCAAATCCGCAGATATCGTTGTCCGGTACCAAGGGGGCGTCAACGCCGGTCACACCGTGGTAGTAAACGGTCAGACTTTCAAACTACACTTAATTCCGTCCGGGATTCTCTACCCTGATAAAGAGTGTATTATCGGCTGCGGTACGGTCATCGACCCGAAAGTTTTAATTGCAGAGTTAGATCAGCTAGAGGCACTGAATATTTCGACAGCCTCGCTGATGATTTCGGAGACGGCTCACGTCACGATGCCCTATCATCGATTAATTGATGTAGCATCGGAAACCCAGCGGGGAAATTATAAAATAGGGACGACGGGACGCGGCATTGGCCCTACTTACGCCGACAAGTCGGAACGTACTGGCATTCGGATGCTAGATTTAATGGACTTGGACGGGTTGCAAGAACAATTGGAATGGACGATTAATTGTAAAAATGTCCTTCTCGAAAAACTCTACAATTTGCCGCCTTTAAATCCGCAAGATGTAATTGATGAATATCGAGTTTATGCCGAACGTTTGCGACCGCACGTAGTTGATAGTTCCCTAAAGATTTATGAGGGAATTTACAAGCGGAAAAATATTCTGTTTGAAGGCGCGCAAGGCACTTTATTAGACTTAGATCACGGTACTTATCCTTACGTTACTTCCAGCAATCCCATCGCTGGCGGTGCTTGTGTGGGAACCGGAGTCGGCCCAACCACGATCGATCGCGTAATTGGCGTAGCAAAAGCTTATACAACCCGCGTCGGAGAAGGCCCCTTCCCTACCGAAATGGTAGATGGAATTGGCGCAATTTTGGGCGATCGAGGTGCAGAATTCGGCACGACAACCGGCCGCAAACGCCGCTGCGGTTGGTTCGATGCGGTAATCGGTCGGTACGCAGTCCGCATCAACGGCCTTGACTGTCTGGCAATTACCAAACTAGATGTTTTGGATGAATTAGAAGAAATAAAAGTTTGCGTTGCTTACGAAATTGACGGCGAAAGATGTGTTGATTTCCCGAAAAGTTCCCGGATATTTGCTCGGTGCCAACCTATTTACGAAACCCTTCCCGGTTGGAAACAGTCTACGGAAGAGTGCCGGAATTTGGAAGATTTACCGCCGCAAGCATTGGATTATCTGAAGTTTTTGGCAGATTTGATGGAAGTGCCGATCGCGATCGTTTCTCTCGGAGCCAGTCGCGACCAAACTATTATTGTAGAAGACCCGATTCACGGCCCGAAACGCGCTTTGCTCTCTGCTGACGGTACGCCAGTAGCAGCACCAGCCTAACGTTGTCAGGTAAAATATAATGTTGGGTCTCGATCCATAATACTCGAAGCTTTTGGCAGTCTCGTCGCGACCCACCTAGCTCAAGGTTCCAGGAGATTAGTGCACTTGATCCACGGCGAGGTCAAGTGCATCCTTATTTACAAGGAGTTACGTAAATGACTGACGAGGATGAACTGATAGCACGGCTAGAAGTTCACAGAGACATGATTGGGTGGGTTATAATAGAGCTAGGGAAAGAAGGAATACAAGCCAAGAGAACAACCGGAAACAATCCCAAAGGTGATATTTTGATAGTCAACGATCGGGATGTTCCGCGAGTTAAACAGCTACTCCGCAATTGGCAGAGCGAATTCAATCGTTAATTTATAAAAAAAAATATAAACAATAATGAATGAACCGCATATTGAAATCAAAGCCTGGAAAAACAAGAAAATAGATTCCACAAAAGCTCAGGAAATATGTCAAAAAGGGACTGTGATTGGAGTTATTACCACAGGAAAAATTACTCAACCGGCTAAGGCTGTATTCGACAAAGCAGATGTAGCTTGGGTAGAAAATTTTCCAGAAAGTGAGTTGTTGAATCAGGAAGGTCAAGAGGAAAGCTAATGTTAGATATTATTTTTTATGCCTTCAAAACTGCTCGACCACCGCACTATGTCGAAATGTCGGAAGACGTTTACGAGTGGTTGGCCAAATCAGAATTTTCCAAAATCGGCAAATCTGTCCCCAGAAATATTTTGATAGATGAAGAAGAGGAGAAGCTACCTGTAGTTGAGTTAGATCGAGATATTCGCCAGAAGCTCAGAAATTTTTTCCGCGATGCCATTATCTGCGAAAGCGATACCGTCCTCACCAAGCTGGGAGATTCCCCTCTCAAAGAAGAGTATCAAACAGCAACCTACCGTTTGAGGAAATTGCTGGACTTGCTAAAATGTGTTGAAAACGAAGATTATCAGTATCTTCAGCGGGTCGTTTAATTAAGCGCGATCGCAATATCACAATTCTGGTAAAATGTGAAAACAATCAGCAGAAAGTCATAAAATGGAACTCGCAGTAGAATGTCAAAAGCGGGCAGAAGGCAGCAAACCTAACGCCCTCCGCCGCTCTGGATTGATTCCCGCCGTCCTCTACGGCCACAAAGGCTCTGAATCCATTTCCCTTACCATCAAAGCCAAAACAGTTGAACACCTGCTCAAAAAGCACGTAGTCAACAATGCCCTAATTGACCTCAGCATTCCCGACCTCTCTTGGAGCGGAAAAACCTTACTGCGGGAAGTTCAAGTTCATCCTTGGAAGGGCTATCCTTACCACCTGAGCTTTTTCTCCGTCGCAACTCAAGACAGTCTGGAAGTTGAAGTGTCGCTGAATTTTGTCGGCGAACCCGTCGGCGTCAAGTTAGAAGGCGGCATCTTGGATACCGTGCTGACGCAACTGGCAGTTAAGTGCAAACCTGACAGCATTCCTGAAGCAATTGAAGTAGATATTTCTCATTTAAAGGTTGGGGATGCGCTGCATATTCACGAGTTAGTTTTGCCAGCAGGAGTGGTAGCTCTGGGCGAACCAGATCAGGTGGTTGTTAGCGTGCTGGGAATTCAAGCAGGTTCTGAAGCCGAAGACGCAGAAGAAGACGCAGCCGCAGCAGCTTAATTAGTAATTGCTAATAGTTGTTAACTAATGGTTGAAAAAAAAGAGCGATCGCTTTCTCCCAAAAGGGCGATCGTTTTTTCCTAAAAAGGCTATTCTCGTTTGGGTTCGATCGCACATCTTTCACCCTTCTCAAAAACAGGCAAGATGCCTGTTCCACAAACAGTGAATTTGTTGTGTTGTGGGGTGGGCTTCTAGCCCGCCCGTAAAAAGCCTATAGAAAAGGGTGCAATCTCCCTTGCCCCGTCCACAAGAAAGCATCCCACAAGCAAGAACCCGGAGTGTTTACGTTTGTTTACAAAACGGGCGATCGACCCGAAGCTACAAAAATCGCGACTGGCGCGCAAATCAGCCAGAAAGTGGGCTGATTCGTAAATATTTTTTAGCCGTAAAATCAAAAAATCAGCCGAGAATCCCGGTTCCTCGCCAGCACCGGGAATCAAAAAAATTAAGAATTGGGGGAACAAGCCCGCTACTCTTAGTGTCAAACGCGAGTATAATTGTGAAACGTTTAGACTACCCTATTTAATTCCTGCCTCTGGAGCCGCCGCCCCTATGCCATCAACAGTCAGTACAGAATCAACAGCGGTTCAATTTAACCAACAGGGAGAAATATACTTATCCCAAGGAAAAATAGAAGAAGCCATCGCCTCCTGCGAGCAAGCTTTGAAGATTCACCCCAATTTTGCACCAGCTTACAAGACTTTGGGCAACGCGCTGCAAGCTCAAGGCAGGATGGAAGAGGCACGGCACTGGTACGCTAAAGCGATTGAAATAGAACCGAATTTTGCGGAAGTATACGCGAATTTGGGCAGCATTTGCGCGCAGCAGCAAAAATGGCAGGAGGCGATCGGATTTTATCAAAAGGCGATCGCGATTAAGCCGAATTTCGCGGGAGTGTACCGGAATTTAGCAAAAGTATTTGGACAAATTAACAAACCGGAAGAAGCGCAGCAGTGCTGGTATCAAGCATTTAGTTTGGAACCGGACAAAGTAGCGCCGGGGGAACACTTGAATATGGGCGACGCTTTTTTCCGGCAGGAAAAATTCCCCGAAGCGATCGCCTGTTACGATCGCGCCATAAAATTAAATCCTAATGTGGCGACAGCTTACCAAAATTTGGGCGAAGCGCTCAAAAAACAAGGCAAGTTAGAGGAAGCGACAGCATATTATCGCAAAGCTATTGAACTGAACGCAGCTAATGCGAGAAACGGCAGCGAGGGACAGGAAACTTTGGCGGGTGCAAATGGAACAAACGGTGCAGTTAAGCAACAGCAGCCCGCAGCCACCGCAGTTAAGCCACCAGTGCAGCAGGCAGTTAAGCCGCCAGTGCAGCCGCCAGTTAAGCCGCCAGTTCAGCAGGCAGTTAATTCTACAATTAATATAGAAGATCCAGAAGCATACAAAATACTGGCAGAAGGCTATTTTGCTCAGGGCAAAGTGGAACAGGCGATCGCAGCTTGCAAAAAGGCACTGCAAATTAAGCCGGAAGCGCCGCTTTACAAAATGCTAGGCAACGCGCTGCAAGCTGGCGGCAAAATTGATGAAGCTAAAAGTTGCTATGTCAAAGCAATAGAAATCAACCCAAATTTTGCCGAAGCTTATGCTAATTACGGCAGCATTTGCGCGCAGCAGGAACAGTGGCAGCAAGCGGTTTCTGCTTACGAAAAGGCGATCGCCCTGAAGCCGGATTTTGCCGGTGCTTTCCGCAATTTTGCGAAACTTTTGACGCAGTTAGGAAAGTCGGAGGAGGCGGCTGAGGCTTGGTATCGAGCATTTGCGATCGACCCCAAATCCGGCACGGCTGAGGAACACGAGAATTTAGCCAAAACTTTGATCGAGCAAGGTAAGGTAGATAAGGGAATTGACTGTTACCGGCGCGCGGTTGAGTTGAACCCAAATGCTGGCGCAGCTTATCACGAATTGGGCGAAATTCTTAAGGGGCAAGAACAGTGGGAAGCGGCGGTAGAGGCTTACAGCAATGCTATTAGAAACAATCCCGATCTTTCTTGGTCGCACAACAATTTAGCTGAGTCGCTGGTTAAGTTGGAACGGTGGGAGGAAGCTGTAAATGCCTACCGCAAGGCGATCGAATTAAATCCAGATTTTAGCTGGTCTCACAACAATTTAGCCGATGTGTTGCTCAAGCTGGAACGGTGGGAAGAAGCTGTAGAGTCTTACCGGAAAGCAACAGAATTAAATCCAGATTTCAGTTGGGCGCACAACTATTTAGCAGACGCGCTGATTAAGCTGGGAAGGTGGGATGAGGCAATTTCGGCTTACCAAAGGTCGATCGAACTCAATCCAGACCATTTTTGGGCGCACAACAATTTAGCAGAAGCGCTGGTGAATTTGGAACGTTGGGATGAGGCGGTTGTTGCGTACCGGCGTGCTAATGAAGTTAATCCGAATTTCTTCTGGTCGCAGAGCAAATTGGGCGACGCGCTGCTAGAAATGGAAAGGTGGGAGGAAGCGATCAATGTTTACCGACGCGCGGCCGAGTTAAATCCTGATTTTCCGTGGAGTTATTACAACATGGGAACGGCTTTTGAGAACCTGGAACGGTGGGATGAGTCGATCGCCGCTTACCGCCGCGCTGCGGAAATTCAGGCGGATTTGCCGTGGCTGTCGCAAAAGTTGGCTGATGCTTTGAGGATGCGATCGCAGTGGGATTTGAAGGATGCTATGCGTTTGTATCGGCGGGCGATTCAGGATAATCGTGATGACGTACAGTTGTATCACAAGGCGCTGGAGATTGCGCCGAATGATGCTGACCTTTATGTTGAGTTGGCTAATGCTTTGGTGCGGAAGAATTGGCCGGATGGGGCGATCGTCTTTTATCAGATGGCGTTGCAGATTCGGCCTGATGACAAGGCTATTTCTGGGCGGTTAGAAGAGGTGTTAAAAAAAAAGGGTGTAAGTAGGGCGATCGCCTCTAGTCCAGCCAATTCCCCCATTGAAAGTTTGCTATTAGATTCGTATACATCAATATATGAACGAGCAGAATCTTCGGTGAAATTTGGACAATGGAGAGAGGCGATTATTTGTTACATCAGAGCATTTCAACTTCATCCCGATCTGCAACATACAGACTGGGTTCAGCGTAATTTAGGTTCGGCACTAAAGGATGAATCGAACTTACAAAGATTACTTAATTTAAAATCGGCTCCATCTTACCTCAAGTTAACTGTCATAGTCCCAATTTTCAATGCTTATGAATATACTAAAAGGTGTTTAGATTCTTTATTTAAGCATACCAGTAGTCAGTATAATGTTCTCTTGATTGATGATGCTAGTCCCGATACAAGAGTCAGAGAATTGACGGAGCAAATAGCCGCTAGATATTCTCATGTCAGGTTAATTAGAAATCAAGAGAATTTAGGTTTTGTCAAGAGTTGCAATATCGCTTTTCAAGCAACCGCAGGAGAGGATGTTGTTTTACTTAATAGTGACACTGTAGTTACTAATAATTGGCTCGATAAGATGATCGCGGCTGCTTATTCAGATGCTAGAGTGGCCACAGTCACACCTTTAACTAATAATGGCACGATCTGTTCGGTACCAGTTTGGCTAGAAGAAAATGAAATCCCGGTGGATCACACTATTGATAGTTTTGCGGAATTGATCGATAATATTTCTTACAAATGTTATCCTACCATTCCTACAGGTGTAGGATTTTGTATGTACATTAAGCGAGAAGTATTAGATCGAGTTGGTTATTTTGATGATGTTCATTTTGGCAAAGGATATGGAGAAGAAAATGATTTGTGTTGTCGTGCTACTGTAGCGGGATATACTCATATTATTGATGACGCTACTTTTGTTTATCATGCAGGAGGTAAATCTTTTGGCCCAGAAAAACAAAACATCATCAATAATAATTTACAACAGCTTGCCCAGCTACATCCAACCTATTTAGGAAACGTTGCGGGTTTTATAGAAAACAAGCCTGTTCAAGATATTATTAGCAATATTCAACTGCATCTTCGGTTGTCGGAGATTAAACGTTTATCACCCATCTGTTTTATACTGCATAATGATACTGAACTACCTGTTAATCATAACTTGGGGGGGACTGAATATCACTGTTCTGAGTTAATTGCAATAATCAAGCAAAATCGTCCCGTTTATACCTTTTATGGTACTGGCCGATCAACAGTCATGTTCAACATTTTTTTCCAAGAAGAAAACTTTAGATTTGAGTTTCCTTGTCAATCTCTCTCTAGTCGTCCCTTTTTGGCTGCTCAAAGCTTATCAGAATTATTTATCGCGCTAATGAAGTATTTTCAACCGCAAATAATTCACATTCACCACTTAATTAATTTACCGTTAGTAGATATTGCATTTGGATTGAAAAGTCTGAAAATACCATACATTATTTCTACCCATGACTATTACTTTATTTGTCCGAGTCATAATCTTTTGGACTTACATAAATCTTTTTGTTTTGAATATAAAAGTGAATCTTATTGTCAAAAATGTATTCATTCTTTATTTAATGAAGGAGAAAATCTCAAGCAAGAATGGTATAGTCTTTGTCGAGAATTAATGGTAGGCGCTTCGGCAATTATTTCTCCTTCCGATACAGCTAAATCTTATCTAATTAGAGAATATCCACAACTGAGCCAAAAAATTAAAGTTATTCGTCACGGAGTACACCCACAAAATCAACTAGATAAGTTAAAATTTAGCCAAGAAAGCGGTCATAACTCCCATGGTTACAGTTCCCCTCTTAGAGTTGCTTTTGTAGGTACAATGCACCTCATTAAAGGATTAAATGTCGTCATTGACTTATTGCAAAAAGTATGGGCAAAACAGATAAATGAACTGTTTTCTTTTGAATTTTATGGCCCAATAGACAACTCAGAGATTGATGATGAGCTCATGTTTTTGATGAGAGAAAATACTAAAATTTATGATGCTTATTCTCGCGAAGATTTACCTAACCTCTTAAAAGGTGTTGATGTGGTTATGCTTCCGGTTATTTGGTCTGAAACTTATAGTTTGGTATTAGATGAAGTTCTTTCACTAGGAATCCCTGTTATTACTACTCCTTTAGGGGCAAATGCTGAAAGGGTGAAAAAGTATGGTGTGGGATGGGTCAGTAAATCTTGTTCGGCTGAAGACTTATTGGAAGTTTTAATTTTCTTAGCTCACAATCCCGTTGAACTACATAAGATAAAATCTAGTCTTTCTCAGTATCCGCTAGTCTCTTACGAAAGTATGACCCAAGAATATCAGAAAGAGTATGAAAAATTTGTGGCAGTTTCAGTTGAATACCCTCAAATAGCCAACAACGACCAGGATAAATTTAGTTGGTCAATATTTGTGGCTTACTTAAAGGCCAAATGGATAATATATAATTTAGGTTTTTAGGTGGGGTAATACTGAAGAAAAAAAACTTGGAAAAACTTTTGACATTTAAGATCCACGAAGACTATAATTAGTCTGGTGACTCTTAATATTATGATATCGTGTCCATTCCAAGACTCCAGTGTCGGTATTGACTTTGGTGACATTGATCGCGAATAAACCGGGTGTGGCTCACTCGGAACGGGCTCAGTTAGGGCAGCAATCTTGGTGGGTATAGGTTAGAGAAAACATGAGCTCTCCAACTTTTATCTCTCCAGAACATATCCAAGATATGGTGGGAGCCGATGGCTTGACTTCTTATTGTAACTATGATTGTGATTGGCAAATTCATTTCTATGTGCCAGCAAAATGGTTTAAAAATTCGTGAAAAATTTGGTAAGTTATGCGGTCAAGAACTGTTCGTAGTGGAAAAATATAAATTTAAAATATTCCTAATTTTGCCACTAGCAACAATTTGCAGGAATAAACTCCCCAAATTTATTTATTAATCTGGGGAGTTTATTCATCCTCAGTTAAATTTATGCCATTGGTAAATTTAACTCGTTAAGGAAGTCATGCCAAGATTGAGAAACATCAGGAGGTATGACTCTGGCTAAATATTTTTGATGAACATCTGTCCAGGCTTTTTGGCCTATAGTTTCTCTCATTTTTGGGTTAAGTATTAACTCCCTTAAGGCATTGATCCAATCTTCAGTAGTACGGCACAAGTAGCCATTTTGACCATGTTGAATTGCCACTCGAAAGGGAGTGACATCAGAAGCTACGGTTGGTATTGACATGATACCTGCTTCAAAGTATTTAAGCTCACTCTTGCACTCTGTAAATTCATTGTTTTGTTCTAATGGTGCTAGGTTAATGTCGGTTTTTCTATATAATTTAGGTAGTTCCTGCCATTCTCTGTAAGGCTCAATATCAATTCGATGTTGGAATTGATGAAAGCTATCGGGAAGATCCAACAATCCCACTATCATCAAACGAACTTGAGGAAACTCTGACATGATCTTTAAGAGGGCATTCCCACACTCGGCAAAATCTTTCTGATGAGTTTTTGTCCCACTAAAGTAAACGATGCGAATTAAACCATCTTCTATTTTTTCGATCAAACGAGCCTGCATCGCTAACTTTTCCCTTTCATAACTCATCAAGTTACGGGAAACTAGGATTGGTTTATTTGGCAGATAATTGATTAACTCGGCTCCTAACTTTTTTGTAGTGACGATCGCCCCATCACATATAGACAAAGCTTGCTTACATCTCTTAACTTCATCTTCGTACATAATCTTTTCATCGATACTCATACTGCGATAAGCATCATTATGTTCTAGTTTGAAAGGATCAAACACTAAATCATCTGTACTATATAGCACCTTAGTTCCACCTTGGCGAGCCGCTAAGACAAATTGCTCAAATTCATTACTGTGAGCCTGTCTGTGGGCAATTACTATGTTGTATTGATTTTTCAAGATATCTTCGTAGGGAAATACATCAGGTGGGAAGGTATCAACACTAAAACCCATATTTCTTAATAACTCAGCTTGATGTAAAACTCGATACCAGTAGGAGCCAGCAGGACAATCACTGATCATACCAATTCTGATACCAGTAGTTTGATTAATTTGGGCAGATTCTAAAGATATTAGATTGGCATAGTTGGTCAAATCTAATTCGACAGGAATACGACATATTGTGGCATTGACTAAAAACTGAATATACCAAGTAGTATTAGCTGCCTCATCTGGTAATGATATGTAATCGTGGACTCCGACAACATTGTGAATTGGATAAGCTACTACCACATCAGGGCGGACAGTAGTGTTAAGTAGCTTGATAAATGTGCCAGAATCGTTACAAAAAGCTGGTTGTCCGAGCAAATTCTCTTTGAGAGTGGCGATCCAACATGAGAGCAGAATATCACGGGTATTAATTGGGTCACTAGGTTTTGGTGAGTCCAAGCAGTAATCAAATAAATTCTGGTTTTGGGAAATTTCTTCGGAATTGGGCTGCCTAGATTTTTCTATAGTAGTACATACACTTTGGAGCCATAGTTGAGAATTATCTAGTTGTTTTTTGACTCGTTCGATCAACGACAACTCAGATGACTCAGGACATGGTTCCTGTTTGGGGAAAGTTTTTATTGTTTCTGATGGTTGAGATGCTTTGATAGGTAAGATTTCCTGTTGGGGTACGGATCCCTCTAACTTTCTCAAAATACAAATAAATTCTTCTTCATTTTTTTGGATTAACTCAATATCAAAAGGCAAGTTTAATTTTTGCTGGCAATAAAGCAATAATTCTATAAAACTGCTTTGTTCCCATACATGAAAATGAATGCTATAATCTATCCCTAGTAAATGTTGTACCCTTTCTTCCACTTCCTTTTCAGGAGCTTTTTGTACTAGGTTAACCCACTCTTCATAATGATCTTTTTTTGACCACTCTGGGCCGTCGGTATAATCACGAATTAGATGGTCTAATGGAGTTAAGGGTCGCTCTCGATCGAATGTATATCTTTTATCAGGTACAGCCATATAAATAATGCCGCCTGATTTTAGCACTCTCAAATTTTGTTTAATTGTGCCGATGGGATTTTGACAATGCTCGATAGTATGATTGGCAATAACAAAATCTAAGCTGCCATCAGCAATAGAAGACAAGGTTTCGCCATCATCAATAATATCAACATCAACTAATTGGTGTTGGGCTAATTCTGGATAATGTCTTCTCAATTCCGATATGGGTAGTCTGTCCAAATAACGGACTCTGGCTGTTTGGGGAACAGGTAGTGGCCCGTGTAACGCACCCACCTCTATACCATCCCCCAATATGTACTGTTCGGCAATGCGGTCTCTAATATTTAAACTCATTGGACTATCATCCTATTGGGTATCTTTGTGAACAATAATACAGTTTAACAGTTTTTTAGCTATTTTAGCTTAACCTTGGATACCAAGAATTGACGAGTCAACTGTTGCCATTCTGGCATTCCTAGCAATTTGCTAGAATCAAAACCATAGCCCTTCTCAGATGAAAAATTGGCAAAACTTTCCAGCCAGTTAACCATAGTCTCAGTGCGTGATAAGGGTGTATATTGGAGGGATTGTTGTAATGATTTAAACATTGGGGCATAATCACCCTGCTGATAGGCATACCAAGCATCCCAAACTAAAAGTCTATATTGCGTTTGCTTAGGTGAGTTGGTATCATCGCTAGTTAAAAAATGCTCAAATTGCAATCTATATAGTTGTTTTTGATTTTGGTATAATTCAGACTGTGTTTGTTGCAATTGAGACTCTACTTTGGCTAAATTGACTGCCCTATTCGCTAATTCAGTTTGCTGGTAATTTAGTTGTTCTTGGTATTGCTGTTTTTTAGCTTGTAACGCTTCAATCCCTTGGTGAAATTGCTTTAACATAGCTTCTTTTACTTGTAATACATTCTGAAATCGCTCCAACAGTTCTGTAAGTTCGTCTATTTTTGCTTCAGCTAACTGTTCACATTCCGCCGATTTCTGTTGAGTTTTTTCTAATGCGGCTTCATACTGTATCAACTTATGTTGAGTTTTTTCTAATGTGTTTTGAGATTCCGCCAATTCCTGTTGAGTTTTTTCTAATGTGTTTTGAGACTCCGCCGATTCCTGTTGAGTTTTTTCTAATGTGTTTTGAGACTCCGCCAAGATTGCTTGAGTTAGATGCAGTTGAGATTGGGAGTGATGTAACAAACCTAGCATTTGATTTTCTTCTTCTTGATTAATAAGAAATTGAGATTGCAAGTTTTCCAAGTCTGATCGAGTTGCTTCTAATTCTGACTGAGACTCTGTTAATTTCGAGCGAGTTGCTTCTAATTGCGCTTGAGACTGTTGTAAAGCTTCCTCAGTCTGGTGCAGTAGCACCTGAGACTGTTCTAACACTGACTCGACCTGTTGCAATTGAGCTTGAGATTGTTCCAATTCAGTCTGAGTTTGTTGCAATTGAGCTTGAGATTGTTCCAATTCAGTCTGAGTTTGTTGCAATTGAGCTTGAGACTCGTTAAACTGGAATTGTAACTGATTAAAATTCATGAGATTTTGCTCTTGAGACTCTTTTAACGCAACGGTTCCAAAAATATCCTGGTTTCCCGTAAAAGAAATCAAATCCGAAACATCAAAGAAATATTTTTCCCGTATTTTTTCAGCTAGATTTACACAGCCAAAAATCTCATGCAAAATTTCTAGTGCAAAATACTTGTGCTGTTGGCTCTTCTCAACTTTAAAAGCAAGCATAGCAACAATAAAAGGTGAATAGTCGGGATTGAATTCATCAAGATTAATATTGATATTTATGTCATTAATTCGTGTTTGAATAGGAAAAACCTTAAAGATATTCTCAAGTATTAGTGAATTCAAATAATTCCTTAAAACTTGAATTAATTCCCACAAATAACGAGGTTCTTTGGTTTTTTGATTGTCCCCATCCAAATTACTTGCCTGCGCTTTATGAACTCTATACTTTACCAGCTTTTCTGGTAAAATATGTATATCGTGTTTCATGCACATTTTTATCCATAAATCGAGGTCATGGAGCATTGCCAATCTCTCATCATGCTTTCCACTTTCATGTTGGGCTTTTGCTCTAATCAAGGCACTAGGGTAACATAAACAGTTACCATTTAAAAAAAAGTGCTTGAGCCATTCAAAACGAGTTCTATTGGGTTGCAGAAATACCTTTTTATAATAATGAGATTCATCAACGAATATATTACCGAGATGATCGATAATTTCAGCATGGCTAAAAACAGCACCTATTTGAGGATTTTCTTCTAAAAAATGGATCTGTTTCTCAAGTTTATTGGGTAGCCAAATATCATCGGATGTAAAATTTGCTATGAATTCACCTGTTGATTCTTGAATCATAGTATTCACACATCTGCTTACTCCTTGATTGATAGGGAAAGTAAAAAGCTTAATTCTCGGATCTTTAAATTGTTTTATGAGCTCAGCGCTACTATCAGTAGAACCGTTGTCTGTAATCAAAATTTCAAAATCTTGGTACGTTTGATCCAAGACACTTTGAATAGCCTCAGCTATATATTTTTCGTGATTATAAGCGGGTATTAAAATTGAGACTCGTGACATGGATTTATTTTTTTTATTTTTTTTGTTTTTTTTGGCAACTTGAAATAGTCAGCCATTGTTATATAGCAATCCGATCTGAGTTTCAAAAGATAACGAAACCTTGTCTTGCTATACTCTTTGTCTAGCAAATATTTTAGGTTTTCCAGCTCAATACCCCTGACAGTTTTTGACTAAAAGCCTAAAACCTTTATTTTACCGTTAGCGATCAAGGCTAGACAAAAGCCTAAAACCCTTATTCTACCGTTGGTGATGCCTTCGGTTGGCTGCGCCTACGCCAACTGTCGGAAGTATTGCCAGCTCGAAAAAATCAATTAGGCTTGATTTATAATACCTTATCGATTAGCATTAAGCAACAATAGTTCGGACACTTTGGGAAAAAATGGCTGGAATGGTTGATTTTTAGTTAGCCATGACTTGCCTCAAACCCTTGTTCTGTCGTTGACAATCAAAAACTGTCCGAAGTATTGTAAGCAAGAAACCAGTACAAAGAATTTCTCCCATGAACCCGGAAACAACCGTAATGGAACTTAATATTGCTCAGCAACTCTTTACAGAAGGAAACTTCGAGGGCGCGATAGCCGCCTGTGAAGCGGTTTTAAGACTTAATCCCGACTGCGCCCCAGCTTACAAAATCATCGGCAATGTTCTTCACTCTCAAGGAAATTTCAGCGCAGCCAGGGATTTTTACGTGAAGGCACTAGAAATTCAACCTGATTTTGCTGAAGTGATTGGAAATATAGGGACACTTTATACTCAACAAGGACAATGGCCAGAAGCGATCGCTCTCTACGAACGAGCCATCCGTCTGCAACCCAACTTTACAGGTGCCTATAGAAATTTGGCAAGGACTTGGCAGCAACTAGGGTTTCTTGCCCAAGCATCTGATTGTTGGCTACAAGCACTAACCTTAGAGCCAGAAAATACGGAAGCACAGCAGGTACTGGTGAGTTTTGGGAATCTGCTTTTAGAGCAAGGGAAGATTGAGGAATCTCTCACCTGTTACAGTCGAGTTCTCCAAGTCGCACCTCACTTAACAGATATTCGCAACCAATTAGATGCCATTCTAATCAAGCAGGGGAAGGAAAGTAAATCAACTACTACCGTCTCCTTATACTTGAAAGTTATAGAATGGTTGAAACCGGAATCAATCGACTACTATCATCAGTTAGGAGAAATTTTACTAAAAGTTAGACAAGGGCAACTCTGGGACTTAACAATTTTAACATACAGAAGAATTTTAGAGCATTCCCCTAACCACCCCTGGGTTCATCACTTTTTGGGAGATGCTTTATGGCAAACTCAACAATGGCATGATGCCATCTCTAGCTACCGCAAAGCGCTAGAGAGTAATCCAAACTTTTCTTGGTCGTATCATAACTTAGGAGATGCACTCCTGAAAGTCCAAGATTGGCAAGGTGCTATTGTTGCTAACCATCGTGCGATAGAACTCAACCCCTCTTACATCTGGTCTTTCCACAATTTAGGGGAAGCGTTAATAAATACCCAACATTGGCAGGAATCTATTGCTGCTTACGAAGGTGCTTTAGCTCTGGATTCAAACTTTATTTACTCGCGAAATAGGCTAGGGGAAGCTTATTTTCAGTTAGGTATGTTACAAATTAAGCAAAACGATCTAAACTTAGCCTTACAATCCTACCAAAAATCAATAGAGTTCCAACCCAATCAAATCAAAAATTACTCGGCATTACAGCAGGATCTAGCAAGAGGTTTTTATCAATTAGCGGTAAAACAAGCAGAACAAGGTGAATTAGACACAGCACTTACTTTTTTCAAAAAAGCACCTCAAATTCCCCAGAAGTGGTATATTTATGAATATTTATGGCAAGGATTAAATTTACTAGGCGTAATAGACGAAAATAGTCCTTATTGTTGTAGTCAATCAGAAATAAAGCCAGAGGACGCAGAATCCTATTTCAGCCAAAACAGCAACTATAGATTAATAATGTGGGATTCCATCACAGATTTAGATAAGGACTTTTTGGAGAAATCTGGGATATCTTTGACACATTTAGAATTGATTAAGCAAGACACTAAAGTTTTAGAAGAAATTTATGTAAACAGCTTTAGGGAAGAAGATTCAATGATAGAAATTCCTATTAAAGCTACTAACTATAACCTCTTTAATCAAAGCATAGTTACCACTGGATATATTTATTCAATGTGTCCTTTTAGTGGGAATATACTCAGGTCTAATCAATCATTTTATGATGTAAATTGGCTGCCAATTTTTAGTTATCGGTTTGTTGGGCACGAAGTATTTTATTTAATGACAGGTCATTTCTGGGGCGGAAAAATATGCCTGTATATTCCCAGAATAGAAACAATTATCGGCTTTGCTTATGTTCATAATACACTAGAAGGAATTGTAAATAGGCTCAAAAGCTCTATGGTTAGTTATTGGCAAGATGTCAAATCATATATTACATCTGGTGAAGTAAAACCCGTAGTTTCTGTATCAGGAATACTTGGTAACATCGGTCATTATTTTTGGAATGAAGTATCAGGTATTCACGACTTATATGAGAATGGGAATTTGGCTAAAGTTGATAAGTTTTTAGTGGGATGCCATGAATATTTCAAAATTAGTGATATTTTTCCCGAAGAAATTCCAGAAAGTAAGGTGATCAGGCTATCTGATGGTTGGAGTATTTTTAAGGCCATCTTGCAAAATAATTATATGGCTGTCAGAAGTGCCGGAATCTTGGTAAAAGACAAACTGGCGGATAAAATATATGAGGGTTCAATTAGGCGGAGTTCTCCGGCTTTTCTTCAACAAGTAGAAAAAGCAAAACAACATTTTCCCTTACTATGGATTGGTATTCGTACCAATCAGAGAGTATGGGTATCTCAGACAGAAGGTATCGCGAATATCATCAACAGTCTATATGTTGATTTCCCAAGTATGGCGGTTGTACTTGATGGATGGTCGCGGATAGAAAGAGATGACTATTACGGAGGTACAATGATTGAATCTGAAAGACCTATAGCCGATCAAATTTTATCCATGATTCCCCCTGAAGTTAAGATATATGATATTATTGGTGGAATAAGTTATGAAAAGGTAGTTTGGGGCTATAATGTAGACACCTACGTCACATCCTTGGGCTCTGGGAATGCCTTTGTTACCTGGATTGCTAATAAGCCCGGTGTGGGTCTAGGTAATAAAGAGTTTTGTGTCAGGGTAAGGCCAGATTTATTAGGACGAGAAAATATTGTGATGCCGAACACTATTCCTGATGATGCTTTTATCGATTTAGATGAGTCGGTTCATTATTTGAGTCGAAACTATGACTGTGACTGGAAAGCCGTCTATAAAGAACTTCTTAATGTCATAAAAGACATAAAAAGATAATAGTGAGTCGTGCCTTGTGTCGGAACAAATCTATATCCTCTTATAGATGTAAATCCTGAATAACCTCCAAAGCGTTAATTAATTTATGTTTTTTTATTGGAAAAGGATTTAATATGAGTTTAGAGAGTGCTTCTAACTACTTGTCTGAAGGTCAAAAACTAAGCCAAGAAGGCAAGCTACAAGATGCTATCAAGGCATACTTCAAGGCTCTAGAACTGGCTCCTGATTTTTTTGATGCGTATCATCAATTAGGGGAGTGTTTAGCCAGATTAAATCAACAGCCCTATTGGGAAAGTGCAATCACACTTTACCAGCGTATCAGAGAACAGCAGCCCGGCTTATTATGGCCTCATCACTTTTTAGGAGATGCTTTTCGACACCAAAAACACTGGGAAAATGCCATATCAGCCTATGGCTACGCTACGGAAATAGATCCTAATTTCTTTTGGTCTTTTAACTTTTTAGGAGATTGTTTGAGGCAGACACAACAGTGGAATGATGCCACTATCGCTTACCAGGAAGCTATCAGAATAAACCCCACTTATATTTGGTCATATCACTTTCTAGGAGAAACTTTCAAAAATATGCAGAAGTGGTTTGAATCTATCGCACCATATCAAAAAGCTTTAGAGTTAGACCCCAAATGTAACAATACCCGAAAAAGTTTAGCAGAGGTTTACATTTATCTAGGAAAAGTCTTAGTTGAACAAGATGATTTAGATTCAGCTCTGGAGTTCTACAACAATGCTGTGGAACTACTGCATAGTCAGATATATGCTTACTCGGAGTTAAGACAGCTAATAACCAGAGGTTACTATGAATTAGGTTTAAAAATAGGTCAACGTGGTGATTTAGATAAGGCGATAAAGATTTTTCAAAAAGTGCCTAATCGCTCTTACCAATGGGATATTTATGATTATTTGTGGCGGAGTTTAAACACTAATTTAGTCTATTTAATTGATGACAATACCAAGGATAGCCAACTAGAAATTATTGAGCAAGAGGCTTTTGACTATTTTAGCAAGACTTGTCAGTATAAGATTATTAATCTTTATTCGTTGACAGAATCAGATCAATTGTTGATTCATCAGTCAGGTTTATCACTAGCAAATTTAGAATTAATGAGGCAAGACAATGTAAATTTAGAAGAGATTTACATTAATAGTTTTGATGAGGGAGATCAAACGGGGACAATTAAGCTTTCTAGGAAAGTAGAACGAGAATTTCGATTCTCGTCCCAGCCTAATTGGTCACAAGGAATGTCTTTGCAGCAAACGATAGTAGAAACAGAATATGTTTACACAATTTGTCCCTTCACTGGAAAGATTGTTCGATCTAATCAATCAATATGGTGGGCAAATGTATTTGTATTTTATCGGTTCGTTAGTAGGGAAGTCTTTTATTTATTAGTAGGTGATTGCTATGCTACTAGACTCTGTATTTATTTTCCCAAATCAGAAACTATCTGCCCTTTTTTCGCCGATTTTAGTTATTACGATTATGCTCAAATAATTAATCAATTTAAAGGTCGTTGTGTGAAAGATCATAAAAATATGATGACCTATCTCTCAAATCCAGAAAAAAAAGAAGTTGTTTCTGTGTTAGGTGCAATAGCAAATCTTTCCCATTATGTATGGAATGAATTGAGTGGTATTGAATATTTATGCGATAATTATTTGTTAAATAAAATTGATAAATTCTTGGTTACACCATTTGAATTTTGGAATCTAGAAGAGGTCTTTCCTGAAGTTGATCAAAACAAAATTATCAGACTACCTGATTTTCACACAAGTATCTATGAAACTATTATTAAAAACAACTATTTTGCCGTTATGATCTGTGGTTTCTGGGTTCAGGAGAAGCTAATTAGTAGAATTTATAACGCTTCTCTCAAAAAATGCTCTCAAGATTTTTTTCAAAAACTGGAAAAAGCACAAAAAAATTTCCCCTTATTATGGATTACAATTAGAAGTAGTCGTAGGGTCTGGTTCTCTCAGGTTGAAGGTATAGCAAACATCATCAAAAGTTTAGCTTCCGATTTTCCAAACCTAGCTGTTGTTTTTGATGGATGGTCTCGTACAGAAAGAAAATCTGATGAGGAAGATTATAGAACAGACCTGGAGACAAAAATCATGAAAACTATCTTAGCTTTAATCCCTGAAAATATAAATACCTACTCTATCATTGGCTCTATGACCTATGAAAAAGTTATTTGGGCTCATGCTATAGATTTATGTATTGCCCCAATAGGAGCTGGCCTGACATTTACTTCATGGATTGCTAATAAAACTTGTGTGGTTCATGGCCATAGCGGTTTTGGAAATACTCAATACATAGATACTACTTATTCCTCATTAACACGAGAAAATTGTGTGAAACCAATCTTAGTAGCTGGTGTTGATCTGGACGAATCTGGTTTGTACACAAACGACTATGATTGTGATTGGATAGATATCTACAATGAAGTAGTTAAAATTTTAAAGAATATCAATCCACAAAGATAATTCATCTAAGCGATCAAAATCTCTATTGCATCCTCGAGAAAAAGAGTGCGATCGCGCTCTTTTTGCTATTTCCTAAATCTTCCTAAATCAACCTTTCTGCAACCATTCCAACATATTACCGATACCCTGTTTACACGAAACCTTTGGCTCCCATCCCATAAGTTTGTTCGCTTTAGAGACATCAGCGACAAAAACCTTCTGATCGCTTACCCTTGGAGCTAACCTCTCATACCGTAATTTCACATCCAACAACTCCTCCAACAAATCAAATAACTCCAATAAAGACAAACTATTATCCATACTTCCACCAATATTAAACGCCTGTCCCCGCACCTTTTCAATTTTATCCACAGCAGTTAAATAACACCTTACAATATCACTAGCATAAAGAACATCCCGAACTTGCTTTCCATTTCCAGCAATTGTAAAAGCCTCACAATTCGGGTCTTTTTTCTGTTCCAAAGCCTTCTGACAAAACCAACCAATCCACCCTTGATCGAACGTAGAAAACTGACGACCTCCATAAATAGACGAGTGACGAAATACAACCGTATTTAAGCCAAACATCCTGGTATAATCTAACATATATTGATCCGCAGCCCCCTTAGAACATCCATAAGGCGAACGGAAATCAAGAGAAATTGATTCATCTAAACCTTTGGGATACTGAGAACAAAAATATCGTTTCTCACTTTCTTTATACTCCAAATACTCTAAATCCCCATAGACTTTATTGGTAGAGGAATAAATAATCGTACTGTCAGGAGAATATTGACGCACCGACTCCAAAAGATTAAAACTACCAATCACATTCACTTCAAAATCAAAACGGGGATTTGCTAGGGAAGTGGTCATCGCCACCTGACCCACTAAATGAAATATCACATCCGGCTTGACTTCTTTAATCGTCCTCTCGACATCATTAATATTCCGAATATCAGCATGAATAAACCGGAAGTCCCCTTGACTGCGTAACCAGTCCAAGTTCTGACTAGAGCCAAAGCGGTATAAACTATCCAAAACTACCAATTCATCGCCTTGTTTTAACACCTGTGCAGCTAAGTTACTGCCTAAGAACCCACAACCACCCGTTACTAAATACTTCATAAATTACTCCTTAAATGTTCATCTATTTTCAAAATACCAAGGAATTGTTTGGCGTAGTCCTTCTTCTAGTTGAATTTTTGCCGCCCATCCCAAGGCTTCCAAAGCCACTAAATTCGCTTCAGAATACATCACTTCATGTTCTCGATAAGGAACAGCCCCAAAATTCAATTCAATAGACGAACCAGTTAACTGCTTCACCAGTTCAACAAAATTTCGGATAGATATAGCTTTTCCACTTCCCAACTCATACTCTTGATAAGTACGGCTTAACAGAGGTGTTGTCTCCAAAAGCAGCGCATAAGCGGAAATTACGTCATCAATGTGAATAAAATCCCGCTTTTGTTCACCCGCAGTTAAGTCCAATACGGGGGAAGACAAACATTTGCTAATCACAAAAGCAGGGAACTTAGAATCATCATCTCCTTGCCCAAACATTTGTTCTAACTTAATGTTTACAAAACGAATTTTGCCCAGTCTAGCCAAACGCTCCCCCCATTCTCGAAACTGAGCTTTGGACAGAGCATAAAAATTTAACTGCTTGTCTAGGGGAGTATCTGTATTCAAGTAAGTTTCTACATTGAACTTAATTGCTGTATTTAGTAAGCGGAGCGGAAAAAAAGTATTTGCTTCCACTAAATCGGCGAAATCTTCATTGTTACGCCCATAAAGCGTTGCTGTGTGAATTACTACATCAATGTGAGCGAAGTCTCGAAACGGTGTCTCTAAATCACATTTATCCAAATTATAGGAAGCAATTTGAGAAAAAACATTCTTAAGTCGGTATATATTAGAAAAACTCCGATTCAGAATAATTACCTGATGGCCATCTTGCAACAGTTTTTTAACAAGATAACTGCCCAAGAAACCAGTTGCACCAGTTAGCAAAACCGTCTTTTTTTGCTGTTGAGACTCCGATTTGTCAATCATTTTGATGATTCCTACAAAACTCTCGAATTGTAGAGGTAGTATAAGTCAGCATCTCCTCAGTCAACCCCGGAAACACACCCAGCCAAAATGCACTGTGCATGACCTTATCGGTATTCCCAAGCTCACCAACAACTCGGTATTGCAAACCCTCATATAAAGGCTGACGCACCAGATTTCCCCCAAACAACAAGCGAGTCCCAATCCGCTTTTCTTCCAGATATTGCACCAACGCATTGCGAGTAAAAGGTGCATTCTCCCTAACTGATAACAGAAAGCCAAACCAACTCGGCTCAGAATTTGGGGTAGCTTCCGGCAATACCAAAACGTCCTGCAAATCTTGTAACTGCTGATGTAAAAACTCAAAATTATGCCGCCGCTTCGCCACAAAGTCAGGCAACTTATCCAACTGAGCACAACCTACTGCAGCTTGCATATCAGTCATTTTCAAGTTGTAGCCAACATGGGAATAAGTATACTTATGATCGTACCCAAAGGGCAAATCTCCCAATTGCCAGCCAAACCGTTTCCCACAGGTATTATCAACTCCCGGCGGACACCAGCAATCCCGACCCCAATCACGAAAAGACTCGACAATCTTCTTCAGACGAGTATCATTGGTTAACACCGCGCCTCCCTCACCCATTGTCATGTGATGAGCTGGATAAAAACTCGCCGTTGATAAATGCCCAAACGTGCCAGTTTTCTTTCCTTGGTAAAGACTTCCCACCGCATCACAATTATCCTCAATTACCCAGAGGTCATGCTTATCAGCAAAAGCCATTACCGCCTCAAGATTAAAGGGATTACCCAATGTATGAGCAATCATAATAGCGCGAGTGCGAGGTGAAAAAGCAGCATCTAGCTGGTCAGTATCTATATCATAAGTGGGTAACTTGATATCTAAAAAAACAGGCACTAACTGATTTTGAAAAATCGGATTCACAGTAGTAGGAAACCCCGCCGCAACCGTAATCACTTCATCCCCTGGTTGCAGTCGTTTATCTCCCAACTTAGGTGAAGTCAGCGCAGATAGAGCCAGTAAATTTGCAGAAGAACCAGAATTAACTAGCAGACAGTGCTTAACTCCCATCCACTCAGCAAACCGCTCTTCAAACTCAGTCGCATAGCGCCCAGTAGTCAGCCAAAAATCTAGCGACGCATCGACTAGCTGTACTAACTCGCGATCGTCAAATACTTTGCCTGACACTGGGACATAAGTTTGACCAGGAACAAACTGTTTGTGGGCAAACTTAAACTGATGGTATGCTTCAACGGCAGCAAAAACTTGCTCTCTAAGCCCTTGCTCTTGCTCGGAACTACTAACTGGGCGCGGTGTGGCTTGGGTCATGGCGATCGCAAATCAATAAGATAGTACAGGTATGAGTTCGGGAATCCATAGGTCACTATACCATTGAATCATCAATCACACGTTGATAAAACAGGGATTTTCATTCATCAAAAATTGCTCATACCACTCGATTGTTTCTTTCAACCCTTCTTCTAGAGGATACTTAGATTCCCAAGCGAGCATTTTTCGCGCCTTATCTGCCGAGAGATACTGATGTTTGATTTCATTCTTGGCCCGATTCAATACGACTGGCTCTAAATGACTCTTACCCATCAATTTCAAAACATTATCTACCATACCCCGCACAGAAATTTGCAACTCGTTGCTGAAATTAAATGCTTCTCCCAAAATTTCTTTCCTATCCATGTGCTCAGCCAAATGGAGATAAGCTAAAACTCCATCCTTCACATAAAAATAGTCACGGATAAAAGTACCATCACTGCGGATGACTACCGGCTTGTCTCGTAATGCCGATCGAATTGTAGAAGGAACAATCCGATTAAAATTCAAGTCTCCGCCGCCGTAAAAGTTGCCGCAGCGAGTAATGCACACGGGCAAACCATAACTGACGTAATAAGCCCGACTGATTAAATCCGCACAGCTTTTAGAAACATCATAAGGGTGTTCTCCTTGCAGCGAAGTTGTTTCGCTATAAGGCAACACTAGCTGGTCTCCATAGGCTTTATCGCTGGATGCTATGACAATTCGAGTCACACCACCGACGCGGCGACAAGCTTCTAGAATATTCCAAGTACCTTTAATGTTCGTTTCAAAAGTTGCCACAGGCTCTCTATTTGCAACTCCCACAATTGTCTGAGCTGCTAAGTGAAACACCGTATCGACTTCATACTCATTGATTGCTCGTTCTACCGTTGGCAAATCTTCGACACAACCGCGCACGATATTAATTTGCCGATACCACTCTCCAGCATACAGTCGAGATTGGGGAACCAAGTCACGGACTAATCCCGTTACCAAAGCCCCTCTTTCCAGCAACTCAGCCACTAACCAGTTGCCCAAAAGGCCTGTGCAACCTGTCACCAATACCGATCTATCGCGCCAAAATTCACTCATTCCCACACCCTCCAAGGAGCTTGTCCACTATCCCAAAGTTCATTCAAATACTTATATTCGCGGTAAGTATCCATCGCAAAGAAGAAACCTTCGTGGCGGTAAGCCATCAATTGTCCCTGGGCCGCTAACCGTTCTAGTGGCTCTAGTTCTAGAAAACAATCATCTCCGCTCAAGCTTTCAAAGATGCTGCGGTGAAGAACCAAAAATCCCGCACTAGCCCAGCCATCTATTTGAGGTTTTTCCGTAAATTCCAGAACTTTGCCTTGGCTGTCCACATCTAAAATACCATATCGGGATATCGGACGCACTGTACTAACAGTTGCCAGCTTACCATGAGCCTTATGAAAATCCACCAAAGCTCCAATATCGATATCAGCAACTCCATCACCGTATGTCACCATAAAGGTATCATCAGTAATGTATTTCTCCACACGTTTCACCCGCCCCCCAGTCATAGTGTCCGGGCCCGTTTCAGCCAGTGTCACCTTAAAATCTTGCTCCTGGTGTTCCTCGTGATAGGTAATCTGATTTTGGCGGCCCAGGCAAATAGTAAAATCATTATTCATCGCTTCATAATTGAGGAAATACTCCTTAATCATGTTGCCTTTGTAGCCCAAACACACAATAAAGTCCAGGAAGCCGTAGTGGGCATAGGTCTTCATAATATGCCAGAGAATCGGACGCCCGCCCACATCAACTAAGGGCTTGGGACGAAATTCTGTTTCTTCTCGGAGACGTGTCCCCAAACCGCCGGCTAGTATAACTACTTGCATTGTTTCACAGCTTTAAACATCATCAACGAATCTCTAGTTACAACAGTGGAATCCTGGGAAGCGAACAGGCTCAATAAACTCGCTTTCAAATATGCGACCGATGACATAACTTAAATTGGGTGTCTCAGCAGGAATCCCGTCCTTCATTTTTCGATAATCCCGATCGCCACTAATCACACCTTGGTTAGTATAAGCGATCCACTGACCCCGATATTTCTTCAACTCACGGCGATTGGCTTTATACCACTCCTTAGCTGTCGCATATTCTGCTGCCATATTTTCACCTCATGATTTTCCCTCAAATCATCCTCGCTTCCACCATCATCCGCACCACATCAGGCATCTTATACTTCGCCTCCCATCCTAACTTTTGCTTCGCCTTACCCGGATTTCCCCTCCCTACAGCAATGTCCGTCGGTCTGTAGAGACTCGCATCCGTTACCAAATGTTCCTGCCAATCCAAACCCGCAGCAACAAACGCTGTCTGCACAAACTCCTCCAAAGGATAACTTACACCCGTGGCAATTACATAATCGTCCGGTTCTTCCTGCTGCAACATCAAATACATCGCCTCCACATATTCCGGCGCCCAACCCCAGTCCCGCTGCACTGAAATATTTCCTAAATGCAGTTTTTCGGAACTACCTGCCGCAATTCTGCACACAACAGATACAATCTTTTGGGTAACAAACCTCTCCGGTCGCAGCGACGACTCGTGATTGAACAAAATACCAGAACACGCAAACAAATTGTACGCTTCTCGATAATTTGCTACTTCCCAAAATGCCGTTGCTTTCGCTACCGCGTAGGGACTTCTGGGGCGAAAAGGCGTATTTTCATCCGCTGCACTGCCTCCGGTATCCCCAAAACATTCGCTAGAACTGGCGTTGTAAAGTTTGATTTTTCCGCCTGTAAACCGAATTGCTTCTAACAGATTCAATGTGCCTGTGGCAATGCTTTCGAGGGTTTCTACGGGCTGTTCAAAAGACAGACCGACGGAACTTTGACCGGCTAGATTGTACACCTCATCTGGCTCTATTTTGGCAAGCACTTGCAAGACGCTGCGAAAATCGTTGAGAGACATGGATTCTAGTTTTACTCTGTCTCGGATGCCCAAACGGGCCAGGTTTCCGAAACTAGAAATTTGGGCGTCCCTGGAGGTGCCGCAAACTTCATAACCTCGATCGAGTAACAGTTTAGCTAAATAAGCTCCGTCCTGACCTGATATACCGCTAATTAACGCTTTTTTCATATCACATTTTGTTTTCAACACTGTACCGTAGCTGTTGCTATTTTTTCAGGTTTTTAACTTTTATAGTCGGAATTTTTATTTTTTTAATATTTGGGGTTTTCCGAGAACTTAACCAAAGCAATTTTAAGCGCTTACTACAAACAAACAACAAATTTATCATCAAGCAGACCCGATCGCCCGATCGAAGTATGATTGCAAAAAGTTCGATAGCTGGGAGTAACAGTATACGGATATCGTAGGGAGACGGCACTACCCCTTGGTGTCAACTTAACGTCAAACCCTGTCACAGACTGCTGTTTGACTATTAACCCTAGATCCCCCCTAGCCCCCCTTAATAAGGGGGGGACAAGAGTCTTATCAAAGTCAACCCCTACTCCCCAACAATCAGGGGGATTTAGGGGGATCTAGACTTGGCTATGAACAAGAGATACCAAGGCTTTCAGGCTTAAGTTAACACCATTGCCCACTGCCGTCTCCCTACCATATTTCATCTTCTACTCGCCAACTATCGACTCCCAAAAGTCTCTACCGCTGGAAAACAGAAATAACTAGTCAGCTAGAAATCGACTCAAAAGTAAAAAATGTCAGCATTTTTTACCTTCTGCCGAATGACTAATACCTTCTGCCTTCGGGTACTAGGCTTCCCACCTTTCGGCGACCAATTCAGCCAAGTCAACCACCCGCTGACTGTAGCCCCACTCATTGTCGTACCAAGCCAAAACCTTTACCATGTCGCCATCCATCACCAGCGTCAAGCTGGAATCCAGAATCGAAGAAGCATCACTTCCGCGATAATCGCAAGAAACAAGAGGCAAATCGTTGTACTCCAAAATCCCTTTCATGGAGCCAGAGGCAGCTTCTTTGAACACTTGATTTACTTGCTCGGTAAAAGTCTTTTTCTCTACCTGAGCCACAAAATCGACTACGGACACATTGGGAGTCGGCACGCGCATGGCAATACCATTTAACTTGCCCTTCAATTCTGGAATCACCAAAGCCACAGCTTGGGCTGCACCCGTAGAAGTCGGCACAATATTCATTGCTGCCGCCCGGGCCCGCCGCAAGTCGCGGTGGCTGGCATCCAGCAAGCGCTGGTCGCCAGTATAGCTGTGGGTAGTGGTCATCATGCCTTTGACGATGCCAAAATTTTCGTGCAGCACTTTCAGTACAGGAGCTAGACAGTTAGTAGTACAGCTAGCATTGCTGATGACTGTGTAGTCACTGTGCTTGTAGTTGTGGTGGTTGACTCCCATCACATAAGTGCCAACTTCAGAACCCTTGCCGGGAGCGGTAATTAGCACTTTTTTAGCGCCGGCAGTGATATGCTTCGATGCACCAGCTTGGTCAACGAAGACGCCGGTTGATTCAATAATCAGATCAATACCCCAATCTTTCCAAGGCAAGTTTAGCGGGTTGCGATCGCTCACGCATTTAACTGTCTTCCCATTTAGGGTAATGGAATTTTCATCCGCACTGATGTCCACATTCTTCAACGTTCCCATCATGGAATCGTATCTGAGCAAGTGAGCATTACTTCTGGGATCGGAAGTGTCATTAATAGCTACCAACTCTAGCTGGCTGTTTTCTCTGCCCAGCCAGCAGCGCGCAAAACTGCGCCCGATACGTCCAAAACCATTGATCGCGACTCGAATCACTTTAGTACCTCCTAACGATGGCAGCCCCTAGCTCAGGCTTAAATTTTGGAAAAATTTAAGAATTGACTTTTGACATTCTCACCGGACTAAAGCCACGGTGATTCCCAAACCTCACGATTTGAGTTTCTGCTTCATCGCAACTGCCTCCACCCACAAGGAGTTT